>DATMBT010000075.1:0-4742 GCA_035559475.1 Gemmatimonadaceae bacterium | reverse complement strand
CGTGGTGTACGAACGAACGTAGAGCTACGGCCCCGAGAACCCGACTGGAACGCCCCCAGGGGCTCGGACGATCGCCACGGTTACGCCCTCCATCACACGCGTAGGCGACAACATCTCTTCAGCACCCTCGCGAAGCGCCTTTTTGTACGCTGCGTCGCAATCAGCCACGTGGATGTACGGAATACTGCCGGGAATCTCGGGCGGGCTGAGCGGACGGATGCCGCCACCACCCTGCTCCGAATAGGCGAACAGGTGGATGTCGCCGTTAGGCGTCTTGAAGGGCGGCTTGAACGTCCATCCCAGCACCTTGGCCGCCCAGTCCTTCGTCGCCGCCGGGTTGTTGCTGGCAAGGTCCGTATGCGTGATCCAGCCGTAGAGCCCCTTGGTGGGCACGTGTTTCGGCTTTGATGAACGCGCCCGTTTCGCTGCCGGGCGCCTGGCGGGCGCGGCTTTCCTTGCGCCCCCTCGCGCCTTTCTCTTTGCCATAGTCGTTCCCTTGCGCGGGTGACTTCGCAACTTCGTCCGCGGACTCACTGAGTCGCAAGCTCGTGCATTGCACCGATCGTCCGACTCGCCGCAGACACGACGATCAGAACGTGATCTGGAGCCCCGTCGAAAAGATGCGGTCCGACTTCTGAAGAGGCGCTGTGCCAGTGGCGTTCAGCGATGGCAGGTTGTCGAAGTGCACTTTGTATGACGCCTTGATGGCGATCCGTTCGGAGATCGGAGCGCCGAGCGTGGTCTCGGTATTCAGGCGATAGTCTTCGCCGATGTCGAGGTTCGGCAGGTATTCCACTTCCTGGTAGAAATAGGCCTTCTCCGAGAACACGTGCTTCCAGGTGCTCGCGAGGCGCAGTGCCGTGAAGTTGTCGCTGGTTCCATCGAGGTTGTTCTGCTGGACCAGCTCGAAACCGCCCTCGACGTTGAGCTGGTTGACATCGTCGGTCAGGGCGCGCCATACGGCACCAATGCCCTCTCCAAACCGCGAGTCGATGCCGCCGAACTTGTTCTGGTCGTACGTGCCGCGACCATAGAGCGCGAGGTGCTCGGCGAGGACGCGGTCGGCGCGTAACGCCGCGCGCCACAGGTTCGATGACTCTTCTCCATCAGTTTCGCCGTACACGGCGCCCAGGTCCTGACGGAACTCCCACTTCGACATGCGACGGATCCATTTCTCGTCCAGCGCAAATGTCAGGGTCGATGTGTTGCCGGTGATGCTGACGAATCCAAGGTCCGCGGTGAACTCGCTGGGTGGTGGCGGTGGCTTCTCGTTCTGTGCCTCCAGGCTTCCGGCGACTGACATCAGCAAGGCGATCGTGGCGGCTGCGAGTCGTGCGCTGAACATGACGGGATTGGTGGAAGTTTTTTGCGCGGGGTGACGACGGAATTGTAGGGACGAACCGTGAGAGCTTCCACCCACGAGGACCCAGAACGATCCACGTTGCTTGACACGCGCGAACTGCCTGACGTAGATCTCAGCTACACCTAGCTAGATAGGTACAGATGCCACGTGGCAGAAATGACATCCTGCAGGGTACGCTGGCCTTGCTCGTCCTCCGCACCCTGTCAGTCGCCGGGTCGATGCACGGCTACGCGATCACCTCACATATCCAGATGGTGTCCGCCGAACTGCTACGGGTCGAGGAAGGTTCGCTGTACCCTGCCCTGCACCGGATGGAACAGGACGGTTGGCTCAAGTCGACCTGGGGCGTTACGGAGAAGAATCGCGACGCGCGCTTCTATTCCATTACGGCCCGGGGGAAAAAGCAGCTCGCGGAGGAACATGCGACCTGGAACCGGCTGACTGAAGGCGTCGATCGCGTTCTCCGGTACGCATAGCGCAAACTTTTCCCGTGGGATGCTTCCGATGGCCTGGTATCACAGAATTCTCAACGTCTTCCGCTCCAACTCGATCTCGCGCGATATCGATCGGGAGATCTCGTTCCACATCCAGGAGCGCGTGGACGACCTGGTCGCGACGGGTGTGCCGGAAGTCGAAGCGCGTCGTCGGGCGAGGCAGCTCTTCGGGAATGAGGCGGCTCAGCGGGAACGCACGCGCGGCGCGGACATCGCCGAGTGGGTGCAGTCAGTCGCGGGCGATGCTCGTTATGCGGTGCGCGGATTGCGGCACAGCCCTGTCTTCGCCGTTGTCACCATCGCGTCGTTGGGCCTCGGGATCGGCGCCAACACGACCATCTTCACGCTCCTCGACGCGGTTGTCCTGCGGCCGCTGGCGGTAGACCGCCCCGCTGAACTGCTGTACGTCAGCATCGGGGACTCCGGTGCGGTTACCGCGACCACCACCAGCGCATACTTCACCAATCCGCTCTGGGAACAGGTTCGCGATCGCCAGGACGCGTTCAGTTCCGTGGCTGCCTTCGGCGAAGCGAGCTTCAACCTCGCGGATGGCGGGGAGGCTCGGCGCGTGGCCGGGGCCTACGTCAGTGGCGACTATTTCAGGACGTTCGCTGTCACTCCCGCTGCCGGAAGGCTATTCACGAAGAGCGACGACGTCCGCGGATGCGGAGGCGTCGCGGTGCTGGGGTACCGGTTCTGGGAGCGGGAATACGGTAGCGCTCGCGATGCCGTCGGACGAGTCATTCGCTTGTCGGGTCATCCGTTCGAGATCGCCGGTGTCGCCGAGGCTTCGTTCCGCGGACCGGACGTGGGACGTGAGCCCGGCGTGTACCTCCCGCTTTGCGCTCAGGCGATCGTAGCCGGACCGCAGAATTACCTCGACCGGCGAAGCACCTGGTGGATGCGAGTTATCGGACGCCTGGAGCCCGGCGTCGACGTCAGGCAGGCTGGCGCGCGCGTGGCTGTCATCGCGCGCCCGTCGTTCGAGGAAACCGTGCCGCCGAACTGGCGTGCCTCCGAGAAGCTTGAATACATGTCGCGTTCGCTCGTGGTGGCGCCAGCGGAGCACGGGTTCTCCGATGTTCGCGCGCAGTATGGACGCGCGCTGTTCGCGCTGATGGCGGGCGTTGCCCTCATCCTGCTGATCGCCTGCGCCAACGTGGCGAACCTGCTCCTGTCGCGCGCCGAAGCGCGCCATCATGAGCTCGCGATCCGCCAGGCGATCGGCGCGGCGCGCAGCCGGCTGCTTCGCCAACTCGTCACGGAAAGCATGGTGTTTGCGATCGCGGGCGCCGCAGTCGGACTTCTCATCGCGCGTGTCGGCACGCGCGCACTCGTGGCCCTCATCACGACACCGGGACCGGACGGCGCGGTGTCCCTCGACCTGGCACTCAACGCCCGGGTTCTCGCCTTCACGATCCTCGGCGCGACGGTAACGGTCGTGCTGTGCGGGCTGTTCCCCGCCTGGCGCGCCACGCGAGTGAGTGCCCACGAGTCCATGAGGGCGCACGCGCGTGGTGTGGTCGAGGGACATACGCGGTTTACGTTAGGCAGGGCTCTGGTCGTGGCCCAGGTGGCCTTGTCGCTCGTCCTCGTGGTAGCCGCCGGGTTTCTCGTCGGATCGCTGCAGAACCTGTCGCGCGTGAACCCGGGTTTCTCGGCTGATGGTCTCCTGCTGGCTTCAATCGACCTCCGGCGCACAAGCATCCCGACGGAAGGCATCGCCTCCTCGTATGCGCGGATCCTCGAACGTGCGCGCGGGTTGCCTGGAGTCGTGAGTGCCAGCAGCTCCGACCTGACACCCGTAGGGCAGGTCTCCTGGAACGACGAGATCATCATAGACGGCTTCACGCCGACGTCGATTCAGGACGCGGTTACGTGGTTCAATGAAGTGAGCGAAGGCTACTTCACGACTATGAAGACACGCCTCCTGGCTGGCCGGGACTTCACGCCAAACGACGTGCCGGGAAGCGCGAAGGTCGCGATCGTGAATGACGCGTGGGGACGGAAGTTCTTCGGCAACGACTCGCCGGTGGGGCGACAGTTCAGGCTGCGTGTCGGCGATTCGCTGACCGCTCCCTTCAGCATTGTCGGCGTGGTCGAGAATGCGAAATACCGGTCGTTGCGGGAATCCGTCGAACCGACCGCATACGTGGCGTCTTCGCAGAACGCGGAACCCGGGCGGCAGAAAACACTCGAGTTGCGCACTGACGGCATTCCGTCATCGCTCGTGCCCATGGTTCGCACGGCGATGCGCGAGATCGACCCGGCGATCACGCTCGACTTCAGGACCATGTCAGGTCAGCTTGCCGAGTCATTGCGACGCGATCGGATGCTGGCGGTACTGTCAGGGCTCTTCGGCACCGTAGCCCTGGCGTTGGCGGTGCTGGGTCTCTACGGCGTGACCTCGTATTCGGTGGCGCGGCGGCGCGGCGAACTGGGTGTACGAATTGCGCTAGGCGCGGAGCGGGCTCGCGTCGTCAGGCTGGTGCTTGGCGAGGTGGGACTGGTTGTCGGCGTGGGCCTGGTCATCGGGTCCATCGGCGCGCGCTTCGCGTCGCTGCAGGTCGCCCCGTTCCTCTACGGAACGGAACCGGCCGACCCGCGCGTGTATGTGGCGGCCACGTTGACGCTCGCGGCAGTGGCGTTCGTCGCCGGGTTGATCCCCGCGTGGCGCGCCGCGCGCGTCGATCCCATCGAGGCGCTGCGCGAGCAGTAAGCGTTCAGGTCCTGCCGCGCAGCTGATCGATACGCGCCTTCACCAGTCGCTTCACCAACGCGACCGGAAGCGCCTTGTCGAGCGGAAATCGCACCGTGCCCTTTGACGTTTCGTAGCCTGCGAGGTCCCTGGCGTATTTGCGCTTGATGGCGTCGCCGATGGGATA
>DATMBT010000074.1:0-4352 GCA_035559475.1 Gemmatimonadaceae bacterium | reverse complement strand
ACTGGACCGGCAGATCGCGGACTCGGTCCGCACGAAGGCCATCCAGGATTCCGTACGACGGGCGTCCATCGCTGACTCGACGCGACAACTCGACTCGGCGCGCGCCGCTGCGGGTGAGAGGGCACCGATGGCTGCGCAACCGGCGCCGCCCACGCGCCCCACCGGGCGCCGTCCCGGAGCCGCGACCGCACCACCGCCCGCGGCGCCGCGTGACACGTCGAGCCGCATCATCCCGAGGCCCACGGCGCGGATCCCAGTCCAGGCGGTCTACATGAAGTTCGCGCGACCGTTGGCGGCCGGCGGCGCGTTCCGTATCGAGGCACGTGGCCTCAGGAGCGTGACCGGCGCGACACGCACAACGCAGCGCGTGTTCACGACGCCACGGCCCGTCGTGAAACCCGACACCGGCAGGGTTCGTCCCGACACCGGACGCCTAACGCGTGAGTGACGCCAGGCGGTCGCTGCCGGCGGTCGGCGCCCTCATGGCGATGCCGGAAGTCCAGGGGCTCGCCGAGCATGCGCCGCGCACGCTGGTTGCTGACGCCGTGCGGGCGGCCGTGGAACGCGCGCGCCAGGATCCGGCCGCCGTGCCGGCCGATAGCCATGGATGGCTGGCGATGATCCGCCACGAGCTCACGCAGCGGGAGCAGCCGTCGCTCCGGCCGGTCTTCAACGCGACGGGCGTCGTGCTCCACACGAACCTCGGGCGGGCGCCACTGGCGAGGGTCGCTGTGGAAGCCATCGCGCGCACGGCCACGGGCTTCAGCAACCTGGAATACGACCTCGACGAGGGCGAACGGGGTTCTCGTTATGTGCACTGCGCGTCGCTGCTGTGCGAGTTGACGGGCGCCGAAGACGCGCTCGTCGTCAACAACGGCGCGGCGGCGCTGGTCCTTGCGCTCAACACCCTGGCGAACGGCCGCGAATCAATCGTCTCGCGCGGGGAACTGATCGAAATCGGCGGCAGTTTCCGCGTGCCCGACATCATGGCCAAGAGCGGCAGCGTGCTCCGCGAGGTCGGCACGACCAACCGCACCCATCCCGACGATTATCGCGGCGCCATCGACGCGCAGACCGGTGCCATCGTGAAGGTGCACCGGAGCAACTTCGAGGTGCGCGGTTTTGTCGCCGAAGCGTCCCTGCGGGACCTCGCGCCCATCGCGCGCGAAGCAGGCCTGCCGTTGCTGATGGATCTTGGCAGCGGGTTGCTGCTGTCCCTGGATGCGTGGGGACTGCGCGGCGAGCCCACCGTGGGCGAAGCCGTGCGGGACGGCGCGACCCTCGTGGTCATGAGCGGCGACAAGCTCCTGGGTGGTCCGCAGGCCGGTATCCTCGTGGGCTCTCGTCAGGCAGTTGACGCCTGCCGGCGGAATCCGCTGACGCGTGCACTGCGCGTGGACAAGCTCACGCTGGCCGCGCTCGAAGCGACGCTGTCCCTCTACCGTGATCCCGAACGTGCGGTGCGGGAAGTCCCCGTCCTCGCCATGATGACCGCATCGGTGGACCAGCTCCGGGCCCGCGCGGAACGAGCTGCGACAATCATTCGTGCTGCCGGTGTTCCGTGCGACGTCGTACCCAGCGAAGCGGCGGTCGGCGGCGGTGCGTTTCCGAC
Source organism: Gemmatimonadaceae bacterium (assembly GCA_035559475.1). Taxonomy (GTDB): domain Bacteria; phylum Gemmatimonadota; class Gemmatimonadetes; order Gemmatimonadales; family Gemmatimonadaceae; genus JABWBJ01. The sequence continues at coordinate 2,740 of DATMBT010000074.1, read as the reverse complement.
AGCACGGCTCGAGTCGGTGGCCATCACCTTCGACGCCAACGCACGCGATGTGGAGCGCAAACTTCGCACGGCCGCTGAGCCGATCATTGGTCGCATCATCGATGGTCGCCTGCGACTGGACCTGCGGTCGATCGCTCCCGCACAGGACGATGCGTTCGCCGCAGCGGTCGTGCGGGCACTCGCGTGACCGGCGCACGACGTGCGGCGTTCCTGGATCGCGACGGCACGCTCATCGTCGACGCCAATTACCTCGCCGATCCAGAACGCGTCCGTGTCCTTCCGGGCGCCATCGACGCCGTGCGTGTACTGAACGACCACGACATCCTCGTGATTGTCGTGACGAACCAGTCAGGTATCGCCCAGGGACTGCTGACCGAAGCACAATACGCCGCGACGCGCGATCGACTCGAGCAACTCATGAACGCGGGAGGCGCGCGGATCGACGCGTCGTACCATTGTCCGCACTTTCCGGCGGTCAACGGCCCGTGTGAATGCCGGAAGCCGGGCACGTTGTTGTACCGCCGCGCCGCCGAAGATTTCGGCATCGACTTGCACCGGTCCCTGTATGTGGGCGACCGTGACCGTGACATTGCGCCGGGCCTGGAGTTCGGCGGCTTCGTGCGGCTGGTGTCTTCGGGCAGTACGCCCGAGAACGAGTTCAATCGTGCGCGTGAGCGCGGTCTCATCTCGACGTCGCTGGGTGAATCGATACAGGCATTCCTGGGGCGCGCTTGAACCCGTGCGTCGTACCGCACCCCGCTCCCACCGGCTAGTTTCATTCACATGACGCGCGTGGCCGTGCTCGCCTCCGGGAGCGGTACAAACCTCCAGGCGATCCTCGACCATCAATCGACGCTCGGCGCGTCCGCCGTGGCCAATGTTGTCCTTGTCGCGAGCGACCATCCTGATGCCGGCGCGCTGGCTCGCGCCCGTGACGCGGGCATCACCGCGCTGGCGCTCGACCGCGAAGCGCGCTCGAGTGGCCTGGGCGGCATTCTTGTTTCGCACCGCGTGGAGTTGCTGGTGCTGGCCGGTTATCTCAGGCTCGTGCCGCCAGATGTCGTCGCGCATTTCCGCGGCAGGATCCTGAACGTGCATCCCGCATTGCTGCCCGCGTTCGGTGGCGCCGGGATGTATGGCCACAAGGTCCACGAAGCAGTCATCGCGCGCGGCCTGCGCCTAACGGGCCCCACGGTGCACTTCGTCGATGAGCGGTACGACGAGGGGCCCATCATCGCGCAGTGGCCGGTGCCCGTACTTTCCGGTGACACGCCCGCTGCCGTGGCCAGGCGCGTGCTTGAAGTGGAACACGTCCTTTATCCACGTGTGGTCGAGGCAGTCGCGGCAGGACGCATCCGGCTGGACGCCGGGAATCGAGTGGTGTTTGACAGGCCTTTCGTCCTGAAACACTTCGGTCCCGTGGCCGATGCGTCCGCTGTGGATGCTCACCTGCGCAACGCCTTCGGATGATTGCTCTGGCCTCTGACCTCTGACCTCTGACCTGATTGTTTGAATGCCAACTGCGCTGATTTCTGTTTTTGACAAGGCCGGCGTCATTGATTTCGCCCGGGACCTCGTGTCCCTGGGGTGGAACATCGTCTCGACCGGCGGCACGGCCAAGGCGTTAGGCGCCGCCGGCCTTCCGGTGCGGGACGTGGAGTCGGTCACGCAGTTTCCCGAGATGCTCGACGGGCGGGTGAAGACGTTGCATCCGGCAGTGCATGGCGGCCTCCTCGCGCGACGCGACCTGCCCGAACACATGGAAGCCATCGCGAAGCACGGGATCGGAACGATCGACCTGGTCGCGGTCAACCTGTACCCGTTCCGGGAAACTGCCTCACGCACCGGCGCGTCGTTCGCGGATGTCGTGGAGCAGATCGACATCGGCGGACCGTCGATGTTGCGCTCCGGCGCGAAGAACCACGCCGCCGTGTGGACGATCGTCGATCCCGCGGACTACGCCATGGTGCTCGATGCGCTGCGCCGGGGCGCCGATGGGGCGGACCTTCGAAAGCGGCTGGCGGAAAAGGTGTTCGCGCATACGGCGGGCTATGACGCTGCGATTGCCGGATGGTTCGCCGCCCAACGCGGTGAGCGATTCCCCGAGGACATCACGCTTCACGCGCGTCGCGCACAGCCACTGCGGTATGGGGAGAATCCGGAACAGCAGGCGGCGTTCTACGCCGAGAACGGCGCGGGCGGGATTTCCGCGCTCAAACAGCTCGGCGGAAAGGAACTTTCATTCAATAACCTGCTGGACCTCGAAGGCGCGTTGCTGGCGACCGAGCCCTTCGGCGCGGAGACGTGCTGCGCGATCGTGAAGCACACGACGCCCTGCGGGATCGCGGTGGGCGCAAGTGCGCAGGAAGCCTACCACAAGGCGCTGGCGTGCGATCCGGTCTCGGCGTTCGGGTCCGTCATTGCATTCACCGTTCCCGTCGACCGCGAAGCGGCTGAGGCGATTTCGTCGCTGTTCGTGGAATGCATCGTTGCGCCATCGTTTGCGGACGAAGCTGTCGAAATCCTGGGACGCAAGAAGAACCTTCGCGTGCTTGCCGGCGCGGCATCGTGGAGTCGCGACGCGCTCGATGTGAAGCGGGTGCGCGGAGGGTTCCTGGTCCAGGAGCGCACTCCACCGATCACGGACGAAACAACATGGCGGGTCGTGACCGAGCGCGCGCCAACTGACGCTGAACGGCAGAACCTTTCGTTCGCGTGGCGCGCCGTGGCGAGCGTGAAG
>DATMBT010000073.1:0-4945 GCA_035559475.1 Gemmatimonadaceae bacterium | reverse complement strand
CGTGGGTGGAGGCGGGGCGGTCCAGGATCGTGGAACCCGCTGGGAGGGTCCCGATCGCGCGTTCGGCAAGTTCCGTCAGGCGCGCGCTCACGAAACCAATCGCGCCGTCCGGCATGCGCACCCGGTACCACTCGCCGGCCGCCGAGAGGACACGCATCGCGGAATGAGGGCCGAGCTGTCCGACCGTGTCGGCGGCGACGTTTGGAGCGCGTCGGAGGGTTGCGTGGGCGACCAATGGTCGGATCCATCGACCCAGGCGGCTGGTGTCGGCCACAATGCGGGGCGGGGCTCCGCGCGGCCGGTAGACGAACCAATACGGATCAACCGGTCCCTCACCGCGCCGGTACACGCCGAAGTGCAGGTGCGGAGGCGTGCTTCGAGCGTTGCCCGTGTTGCCAACGAAGCCGAGGACGTCGCCGATTTCCACGCGCATGCCGGGAGAGACGGCCTGGCTGTCGAGGTGTGCGTAGTAAAGGGAGTTGCCGCGGGAGTCGCGCAGCCATACAACCTTGCCGCCGATGTTGGTCTCGTTGACGCGATTGACGACGCCGGCCGCCGCAGCGACCACCGGCGTGCCACGCTTCGCAAAGATGTCGATGCCGTGATGACTCCGCGCGCCGGCGTCCCTTGGCGCGCCGAAGCGGCTTCCGACGTCACGCTCATTCCCCTGCCTGACGGGGAACGCGAGCGTTGGAGAGACTCGGACGAGCGCCCGAAAGCGACCGCCGCGAAGCAACTCGGGCTGGGCGCGCACAATCACCTCGCCGTCGCGGCGCGGTGAGACGCGAATCAGGCGTTCCCCCGAGTCCGCCGACGCGAGGTGCTCCAGGGTCTGCACCGAATCTTCTCGAACTGCCCACGCGTCCAGGAACAGCGTGGTGGTGGTGTCACCAGGCAGGTCCATCTCGAGCATGAGTTCCTGGCCGCGCCTGACGCGAACACGCACCGCAATCGCGGCCGGTTCGGCGGGCGTGAGGAAGCCCTGTTCTTCATGCGGAGACGCGACCAATGGCGCATCGTGCAGTGCGCGATCGCCCGCGGCCACCCAGTCAGCAGTAAGCGCGGTTTCTCCAAGCCCCGCGTTCTTCAGCGCGTCCACATAACGCTGGCGCGGCTCACGCTGGTCGAGGAGTTCTTCGGCAGCGCGGCGCAGGTTGTCGCATCCGCTTGCCAATGGAACAAGCAGCAGTGCAGTCAGCTGAAAGAGGACTCGCATTCCAACCGTCATATGCAAAGAACGGCTGGAAGTGCCGGGTGGTTTCCCCCATCCGCCATCCCCCATCCGCCATCCGTTAATGAGTCATCCCGTAAACGATGTAGTTGATCGCGAACTTGTAGGCGTCGTTGGTGACGTTGACTGGCCAGAAGTTCTCGTCCGACCACTCCATGAAGTCGCCGATGTCGGTGTTGTAATTGATGACGACCATCAGGCGCTTGTTCGGATCGTTGTCCTCGTGAATACCGAGGAACTCAGCGCGAAGCCACGTGTTCTGGGGGTGGTGCAGCTCGAACGACTCGATCTTGAAAAACGAGTCGAAGACCGGGTGTGAAGGCTTCAGCGGCTCGATGTTGGCGTCGGGCAGGACGCGCAGGATCTCGCGCTCGAAGTTGTACCACTCGTTCTGCATGAAGTCGTCGACAATCAGGAACCCGCCCTTCGCCAGGTAATTGCGGAGCCCGAGGACTTCGCTTTCGCTCATGTGCCAGTAGCCGGGCTCGGACAGGTACGCGACCGGATACTTCAACAACTCCGGGTCGTCGAGCGCGTGGATGTTGCTGCCGAATCGATGCGGACGAAGTTCGGTGATCTCGTCCAGCATCGTCATCAGGTGGCGTTCCATGGCGGGGTAGTCGTACTCCCAGCCGCTTCGCCGCCCGTAGACGGTGTAGCTGATGCGGGCGAAGGTGAACTTGCCGTCGTAGGGGACGTTAGGCTCCCAGACGAACGGACGGAAACCCTGGGTTGACGTCGCCGACGCCGCCATCAGCGACGAGGGCCCCGATCTCGACAGGATAATCGATCCCGTCAGCGTCGAGGCGGCTGTGGCGAGGGCGAGAATGGCGATCGGGCGCACGCCTCAAGCTGATACGGGTGCAGCGACGCCGCCACGGCGTCAGGGACTACTTGGTCACGACGAGGATAGTTTGCTGCGCATCCGGGCCGAACCGGACCCGCGCCTGCTCGCGCGAGAGCATCCTGATCTCCTTCACGTCCTCGATCCTGATCTCCTGGAGTCGCTCGAAGGAAATGCGTGCGTTCCGTACAAACGCCGGGACCTGCGGCCACGAAGGGCGCAGCGAGATGACGGCCTGCCACGCGTTCTGGAACGTCTGGGCCTTGATCTCTTCGGCGGAGATCACGTTGGTGCTGCCCTGACGTGCGGTTCCGCTAATGCCCTCGGAGGTCATGCCGGTGCTGCCGCTCCCGCTCGCGCAGGCGGTCAGGAACAGGGCAATGACGAGAGACGCGAGTCGCATGGAGTCAGGATTGAAGTGATTGCGGCAAGGACAAATGACGCCCGCGCGCCGATGTGTGGCAAGCGCAACCCGCTGATTGGCCGAAGTCCATGTGATAGCTTTGGCGGTGGCGTGTCCCGCGCCACTCCCTGAGCTTCGCGGTCATGGCGGAACTTCCTCCCAAGCGGCCACACACATCCCGTCAGCGCTACCGGCGGTTTGTGGACGACTACCGGAGTCGCCGGCTGGATCAGCTCACCGATGCGGCCAGGAGCGGCGGCAGCCCGGATAGCGACGGCGGTGCCGCGGCGCGGAAGGGAAAGCGGCGCCAGTTCATCCGCGACTACCTGACCTGGCTGAGCCCACACCGATACCGCGTGGGTGTGGTATTCCTGCTGGCGGTGACCGCTGCGGGGCTTCAGCTCGTCGAGCCGCTTTTCATGCGGAACATCATCGACCGGGTGCTGCTCAATCCCACGCTGGACGCGTCCGCACGCCTGACGAGGCTCAACCTCATCGGGATCACGTTCCTGGCCGTGATCGTGCTGTCGAACCTGGCCAGCACGTTCAAGGACTACCGGCAGCGATTGCTGAACGTCCGGGTGATGCTGTCGCTCCGGCGAGCGCTGTTCGACCGGTTCCTGCACCTGCCGTTGCCCAGACTGTGGGACATGAAGACCGGTGGAATTCTTTCACGCCTGACCGGCGACATCGACACCACGACCGGGCTGCTGCAGCTCGCGGTGATTTCGCCGTCCATCGCCGTGATCCGCCTGCTGGTCGCGATTGTCATCCTGCTGACGATGAACTGGCGACTCGCGGTGATGGCGATCGCCATCATCCCCGGGGCGATGTTCATCAGCTTCACGTCGGCCCGTCGCGTTCGCCCCATCTACCGGTCGGTGCGCCGCGACGTCGAGGAAATTGACGGTCGCGTTGGGGAGACCTTCTCCGGCATCAGGGTAGTGCGCGCGTTCGGGCGCGAAGTGCGTGAACTGGCCGAGTACCTCACCGGACGCCATACGGTCCTGCGCAAGGAAATGTTCGCCCAGCGCCGGGAAATGCTGCTGTGGACGTCGTGGGGGTTGTTGTTAGGCATCGTGAACGTCGTGATCATCTGGTTCGGGGGCCACCTGTACCTGGCCGGCGGCGCCACGATCGGGGACATCATGGCATTCCAGTGGTTCACGTTCCTGCTGCTCAACCCCGTCTGGTCGATCGTCAATTCGTTCTCGGAGCTTCAACGATCGCTGGCGGCGATGGAACGCGTGTTCGACGTCCTCGGCATGGAAGATGACAAGCCGGACCGGCCAGGTGCGGTCGACGCGCCGGCAATCGTCAACGAGATCCGCTTCGAGGATGTGGAGTTCGAGTACCGCGAAGGACAACCCGTCGTGCGCGACTTCAATGTCACGGTGCCGGGCGGTTCGGTCGTGGCGCTGGTCGGGCGCAGCGGAGCGGGGAAGACCACCGTCACGGATCTCGTCGCGCGCTTTCACGACCCCACGCGTGGGCGCATCCTGCTCAACGGACAGGACATCCGCGACTTCAAGCTGCGCAGTTATCGCGACCTGCAGGCCATCGTGCAGCAGGATGTCTTCCTCTTCGACGGCTCGGTGCGCGACAACATCGCGTACGGGCGGCACGGCGTTACGGAGGCAGAGGTCGAGGATGCCTCACGTCGCGCGAATGCGCACGAGTTCATCGAGCGATTGCCCGAGCAATACGAGACGTTCATTGGTGAACGCGGCGTGAAGCTTTCCGGGGGACAGCAGCAACGCCTCGCCATCGCCCGCGCCATCGTGGCCCGCCCGCAGATCCTGATCCTCGACGAGGCGACGAGCAACCTCGACACGGAAAGCGAGCAGTTGATCCAGGCATCGATGGCGTCACTGCTCGCCGGACGCACTACGTTCGTCATCGCGCACCGCTTGTCTACCATCCGGCGTGCAGACCTGATCCTCCTGATGGAGGACGGACGCATTATCGAGCGCGGGACCCATGCGTCCCTGATGGCGGAGCGGGGGACGTACTATGAAATGGTGCTCCGGCAGATGGAACATGACCGGCGAGAGGGCCGGGATGGCGGATGGCAGATGGCGGATGGGAGAAATGACCCCATCATTCCCTCTGCTATCTCCAATTCCGACAACTGAGCGCTTCGCCAACAACGCCCGACAACCCACCAATGACCGATCATCGACTCATTTCGCCATCGGCTGCGCCGACGCCACTGGGACCGTATTCGCCCGCCGTTGGTTTCGAGCGCCTCATTTTTGTCTCGGGCCAGGGGGCCCGGGATCCCTCGTCAGGCATGATGCCCGACGGAATCGAGGCGCAGACGGAGGCCTGCCTGCGAAATGTCGAGTCGATCCTCAAGGCCGCGGGCTCGGACCTGCAGCACGTGCTTCGCTGCGGTGTCTTCCTGATCGACATGCGCGAGTTTGCGTCGATGAACTCGGTGTACGCCCGCATGTTCGGCGCTCAT
>DATMBT010000072.1:0-2197 GCA_035559475.1 Gemmatimonadaceae bacterium | reverse complement strand
CTGACCCGGGACAACATCATGCTGCGGCTCAAGGATGATGACTGGGACGCGGTCATCGACGCGAACCTCCGCGGCGCGTTCGTCGCCATCCGTGCCGCGACGCGCGGGATGATGAAGCGCCGGTGGGGACGCATCATCAACATCTCCAGCGTGGTCGGGCTCGTCGGCAACAAGGGCCAGTCCAACTATGCGGCCAGCAAGGCGGGACTGATCGGCCTGACGAAGTCGGTGGCGAAGGAGTTTGCCTCGCGCAACATCCTCGCCAACGTGATTGCACCCGGATTCATCGAGACGGACATGACCGCGGCGATGACGCCGGAAGCACGTGCCGCCATGAGCGGACAGATCCCGCTCGAACGACTGGGGTCAGTACAGGATGTTGCAAACGCGGTCGCGTTCCTGGCTTCAGAGCAGGCTGCTTACATCACCGGCCAGGTACTGGTGGTCGATGGTGGGCTGGTGATGTGACGCACCTGTTGGCTTTCTTTTAGATTGTTCTGGTTCCCGCACCCAACCCCAGAGGCAAGGTATGTCTGACAACACCGACAAGGTAAAGGACATCATCGAGAAGGAACTCGGCGTCGAACGCGACAAGCTGACCAACGAGGCGAGCTTCATCGAAGACCTCGGCGCGGACAGCCTCGACATCGTGGAGTTGGTCATGGAGTTCGAGAAGGAGTTCAACATCGACATCCCGGATGAAGATGCGGAGAAGCTCCGCACGGTCGGTGATGCGCTGAAGTACCTCAACGAGAAGGTGGGCGCGTAGTGAAACGTCGGGTCGTCATCACGGGCATGGGTCTGCTCTCGCCAGTCGGCAACGACGTGGCGAGTACCTGGCGCGGGCTCCTTGATGGCGTCAATGGCGTCGGCCCGATCACGCAGTTCGATACCTCGAACTTTCCGGTCAAGTTCGGCTGCGAGCTCAAGGGGTTCGATCCGCTGAAATACATGGATCGAAAGGAAGTGAAGCGCACCGACGTGTTCACGCAGATGGCCCTGGCCGCGTCGGTACAGGCAATGGAAGACGCCGGGTTCAAGGACGGCGGCTACGATCCGGAGAACACGGGCGTCATCATCGGGTCGGGCATCGGCGGCCTGAAGGTCTTCGAGGCCCAGCACGACGTGTATCGCGAACGGGGGCCCGGGAAGATCTCGGCCTTCTTCATCCCGATGTTCATTCCGGACATGGCGGCCGGCATTGTCTCCATCCGGTACAACGCCAAGGGGCCTAACTACGCCACTGTATCGGCGTGTGCGACATCGGCCCACGCGATCGGCGATGCCTACCGCACCATCCAGTACGGTGACGCCGATGTCATGATCACCGGCGGGTCCGAGGCGGCGATCACACCGATGGCCATTGGCGGATTCGCGAACATGCAGGCCCTGTCCGAGAACAACGACAACTGGCAGCACGCTTCGCGCCCGTTCGACAAGGAGCGCGACGGGTTCGTCATGGGCGAGGGGGCCGGCATGGTGATCCTCGAGGAACTGGAACACGCGAGGAAGCGCGGAGCCCGCATTTATGGTGAGGTGGTCGGCTACGGCATGACCGGCGACGCGTACCACATCACGCAGCCCGCGCCGGAGGGTGAAGGCGCCCAGCGCTCCATGCGGCGCGCGCTCAAGGATGCCGGCATCGGTCCGGCCGATGTGCAGTACATCAACGCGCACGGCACCTCGACACCGTACAACGACCTGAACGAGACGCGGGCGATCAAGGCGGTCTTTGGCGAGCACGCGTACCAGGTGTCCGTCAGTTCCACCAAGTCCATGACGGGCCATACCCTGGGCGCCGCGGGCGGCATCGAGTTCGCCGTCTGCACGCTGGCCGTGCGCGACGGCATGATCCCGCCGACGATCAACTACAGCAGCCCCGACCCGGAGTGCGACCTCAATTACGTACCTAACGCGGCGGTGAAGCGCGAGGTGAACGTCGCGATCAGCAACAGCTTCGGGTTCGGCGGGCACAACGTGACGCTCGCCGTCCGTCGGCACCTGGACTGATGTTCGATGCAGTTGTCGGCGCCGTGAGGCGCCTGCCGCCCCTGCTTCCCGCCTCCTGCCTCCTCGCCGTATGACCATCGCCGCGTCCAGCCGTCAGGGCGCCATCCGTGACCCGGCCCTGTTCCCGATTGCGGACAAAGTCGCTGCAGGGCAGCGACTCTCCCCAGCGGACGCCGTCACGCTCTTC
>DATMBT010000071.1:0-5614 GCA_035559475.1 Gemmatimonadaceae bacterium | reverse complement strand
GCCCGGACAGTCATCGACGCCTATGCCGAGGGCGTGAACGCGTGGATTGACGGGATGCGACCGGCGGACTGGCCGCTCGAGTATCGCCTGCTCGGGGTTCGACCGTCACGGTGGTCGCCCGTCAATACGCTGTACCTCTTTGCGCGCATGGGCTGGACGCTCGCCTTCAGCGCCTCCGAACGGGCGCAGGTGGGCGTCTCGGCACTGGTCGGCGACTCGGCCGCGGCGGCGCTCTTCCCGCCTCATTCACCCATTGTCGAGCCCATCCAGCCTAACGGGAGCAATGCGCCCCGCTTCGACTTCCGGCCGATCCCGGCACCGGGCGCACCCGACACGGCCGCGAAACACATCGCGGCCCTCTTGCCAGCACTGCCTGACGATGGTGAGCCGCGGCCGAGTTTTGCCAGCAACAACTGGGCGGTGTCGCCGGGACGCACCGCGGCCGGCAAGGCGCTCCTGGCAGGTGATCCGCACCTCGACATGTCGTTGCCCAGCCTGTGGTATGAGGCGCACCTCGTCGTACCGGGAATACTCGACGTCTACGGCGTCACCATTCCCGGCGCACCCGGCATCATCATCGGCTTCACGCGTGATGTCGCGTGGTCCTTCACGAACACCGGCGCCGACGTGCTCGACCTCTATCGCGAGACCGTCGACAATTCGGTGGACCCGCGCAAGTACCAGGTTGACGGCGAGTGGCGGCCGGTCGAGTTGCGCACCGAGACCTATCGCGGAAAACGTGGCGAGGTGTTGGGCGTCGACACGATGCGGTTCACGCATCGCGGTCCGCTCTCGAAGGACGGAGACAGTTCCTGGGTCTCGATGCGGTGGACGGTGCTGCAGCCCGAGTTGAACCAGGCCGTGTTCCTCGATGCCATGCGCGCCACGAACGCGCGCCAATTCCTCGACATCATGGCGGAGGGCTACGGCGCGCCGACGCAGAACATGATCGTCGCTGATCGACATGGCACCATCGCCATCAGGTCAACCGGCCACTATCCCATCCGTCCTGCGGGCGCGCGAGGCTACATGATCCAGGACGGGAGCCGCAGCGCGAATGACTGGCAGGGTTACTGGCCGCTCGACCGCTACCCGCAGTCCTTCGACCCGCCGCAGGGGTTCCTCGCGTCGGCCAACCAGGAACCGATAGACCCCAGGGTTCGCCCCGACTACATCGGGCTCGATGCCGATTTCGACCCCTGGCGCGCGCTGCACATCAACCGGCTTCTCCGCGGCGACTCCGCGGTGACGCCGGAAACCATGCGTCGCTGGCAGACCGACCCCGGCAGCGAGCGCGCGGAGCTGTTCGTGCCGCGCTTCATCGACGCCGCCAGGGCGGCGCAACGCCGGGGGCAGGCGACACCGGCGCTGGATTCGGCCGCGTCGTGGCTCGCCGCGTGGGACCGTCGTTATGTGCCTGAGAATGAAAGCGCCGTGCTTTTCGAGGCGGCCATGCGTCAATTGCCGTCACGCACCTGGGACGAGCTTACCGTCGCCAGCGGACGGCGCATCGCAACGCCGAGCACGGCCATCCTGTTCGGTCTCACCCGCGACTCGACGAGCGCCTGGTGGGATGACCACCGCACCACCGAAGTGGTGGAGGACCGCGACGCCATCCTCGCCGCTTCGCTCGTCGCGGCGCATGATTCACTCGTCAGGCGGTACGGCGCGCGAGGGGATGGAGGGTGGCGGTGGGGCGTGGTGGGCGCGACGCGGGTGGACCACCTGCTGGGCCTTCCCGCTTTCTCGGAACGGAACATTCCGGTGCAGGGAGGTCCGTCCACCCTCAACCCGTCTTCCGCTGGCGGGCACGGTCCCAGTTGGCGAATGGTGGTGGAGATGGGCGATACCGTGCGCGCGTGGGGGACATACCCCGGCGGGCAAAGCGGCAACCCGGTGAGTCCCGCCTACAAGGATCGCCTGCCGCTGTGGCGTAATGGTGCGCTCGACACGCTCTTTGCGCCGAGGGACACAAACTCGATGGTGTCCACGTCGCGGTTACGTCTTGTTCCAGCCGGAGCGCGCAACCGATGATCATCGCCCTGGCGGGAGCGCTGGTGATTGCCCTCGGGACAACGCTTGGGGCACCGACGCTGACCCCGATCATGGTGGGGATCGTCATCGGCCTCGCATGGCCCCGGCGCGCGGCTCGGGTCGCCGCCGCTGCGGGGGCTATCGCATGGGGCGCACTCCTCGTGGTCGCGCTGCTGCGGGGCGGCGCGATCGGAACCCTTGCCAGCACGCTGGGCGGAGCGATGGGCGTGCCCGGTGTTGTGTTGTTCCTCGCGACGCTGTTGTATCCGGCGATCCTCGCCGCGTCCGCCGCGTGGCTGGCCCAGCTGGTCAGCTGGCGCCGCAGCGACTCCACCGGCTCCGCCGCAATTGCGCGCGAGCCATCGCACTCCTGAAACAGACCATGTCGGATTCACGGGACTTCTTCAACATCGACAGCGCACTTTCCGAGGAAGAGCGAGCCATTCGCGACAACATCCGTCGCTGGGTGGATGAACGTGTCCTTCCGATCATCGGGGACTGCTACGTCGAGGGTCGCTTTCCGAAGGAGTTGATTCCGGAGATGGGAGAACTCGGCGTCTTCGGCGCCAACCTGCCGGAGGAGTACGGGTGCGCGGGACTGAACAACGTCTCGTACGGCCTGATCATGCAGGAACTGGAGCGCGGGGACAGCGGTGTTCGCTCCTTCGCGTCGGTGCAGGGCGCTCTCGTTATGTACCCGATCTTCGCGTTCGGCAGCGAGGCGCAGAAACGCCACTGGCTTCCGAAGATGGCGAAGGGAGAAGTGATCGGATGCTTCGGCCTCACCGAACCTGACTACGGCTCGAACCCGTCGGGAATGATCACGATGGCTCGCCAGCAGCCTGACGGCACGTGGGTGTTGAACGGCGCCAAGATGTGGATCACGAACGGATCGACCGCAAAGGTGGCGGTGGTCTGGGCCAAGACCAACGGCGATGCAGAGGCAAGCTCGATCCGCGGATTCATCGTGCCTACTGACACGAAAGGATTCCAGGCGAAGGACCAGAAGGGCAAGCTGTCCCTGCGCGCCTCGGACACGAGCGAGCTGGTTTTCAGCGACGTCCAACTGCCGGCGGACGCCATCCTCCCAGGTTCAGGCGGCTTGAAGTCCCCCCTGATGTGCCTGACGCAGGCGCGGTACGGTATTTCATGGGGCGCGGTCGGAGCCGCCATGGCGTGCCTCGAGGAAGCAGCCGACTACGCGAAGAATCGTGTCATGTTCGACCGGCCCATCGGTGGCTTCCAGATCCAGCAGCAACGACTGGCCGACATGCTGACGGGCGTCGTCCAGGGACAGATGCTCTCCCTGCACCTCGGCCGACTGAAGGACGCCGGTACCATGACGCCGCAGCAGGTGTCGCTTGCCAAGCGCGCCAACGTGTCGATGGCCACCGACGTGGCGCGTGAAGCGCGTCGCTTGTTAGGCGCCGTGGGCGTGCTGGCCGAATATGCCGCCATGCGCCACATGGCCAACCTCGAAAGCGTCTACACCTACGAGGGGACGCACGACGTTCACTCGCTGGTCCTGGGCCAGGCGATCACGGGGCTCAACGCCTTCAACTGAGCGGGACCGGCTAGAGGATGTCGCGAAGCGTACAGCTGAATCCCGGCAACACGTCTTCGCCCTCGAATACGTCCACCTCGCTCAGCAGGGACATCGTGCCATCCGCACGATAAACGCGTGCGACGCGACGCTCAGGATCGATCTCCCAGATCAACCGAGTACCCGCGCTCAGCCAGTCAGCCACCTTCTCCAACACCTCGCCGGGCCGATCGTCAGGCGAAAGAACTTCGACAGCGAGATCGGGCGCGAAAGGCGCAAAACCACGCGGCGGGGGATCAGGGATACGATCGTGGCTGACGAACGCCACGTCCGGCGCGCGCACGGTGTCAGGATTGGTGAAGAGCGTGAACCCGGTCTCGGCGGCGAGAAGCCGGCCAAGGTTGTGGCTTCGAAGGAACTGGCCGATCGCGAGTGACACTGCCATGGCGACGTCACCATGGCGGAAACCCGCCGGCTCGCGCACGATCATTACTCCGCGAACCAACTCCGTCCGCTTGTCAGGCGGCTGAAGCCTGGCCAGGTCGTCCGCCGTCAGGAGCGCGGGTGCGGTCATGTCCACATTATAGCGCCGAGCAGTCGTCATGCCGAGCGAGATATGGGTGGGCCGTCACGCGAGCGTCACCTGCAGGCGTCTGGCGGGTACAGGCTTGGACGATAGGATATGAACTGACCGCTACCCGGGACGACGAGTGATCAAGAAAGTCTTTGCCACAACGATTCTGGCGGCCGGTCTCGCCTTGAGCGCGATGCCGGCCTTTGCACAGACCTCGGTCCCCGCACGATGCGGCGTTGGCATTCCTTCGAGTGAACAGCAGGGGTACGTCCCGCTGCCCCGCGGCGATGTCTTCTGCCCGCTCATTGCCGACCCCAAGTCGTTCCACTCGTTTGCGAGCTTCCTCAAGCACGAGTCGGGAGACGACCTCACCGACGCGACGCTCGACATTGCATCCGTCGGCATAGGCGACGCGTTCGGTCTCGGACGCTGGAACGGCTCGCATCCCGGCGACGGTTTCCAGTTCGCACTCAGCGCCGGCGTGTTCGCGCAGTTCGACCTCGGCACTGCGTCGTACGACCTGCTGAACGCCGACTACGTGGTTGGGTTGCCGCTCACGTTCCGCCGCGGATGGTTCTCGACGCGCGTGCGCATCTATCACCAGAGCTCGCACCTTGGCGACGAATACCTGTTGCGCGAACCAGCCGACCGTCAGGACCGCGAGAACCTCAGCTTCGAGGCGGTGGAGTGGCTGCTCTCTGCCGATGGCGGCCCGATGCGGATCTATGGTGGCGGCGAATGGCTCTTCAACCAGAGTCCGGAAGATCTCGGCAGCTATACGGCGCATGGCGGCATCGAGCTCCGGCCGCAGGCACGCATCATTCCGCTCGGATCGTTAGGTGGGTTCCGCTTCGTCGCGGCCGCCGACGTCAAGTCATCCGAAGAGCAGGACTGGGATCCGGCGTTCAGCGCGCGGGGCGGCCTTGAATACGATCGAGCCGGGGGTTCGGACGCGACGGCGCGGCGGTGGGGTATCTTCGCGGAGTTTTACACGGGTCCGTCACCGTACGGCCAGTTCTTCAGGGAGAAGGTGCGACTGGCCGGCGTCGGGATCCACTTCGGCGGTTTCTGAGCCAGGGTAGGAAGCCGCCAGATCAGATGAGTCACTGTGCCCGACACCCGCGTCGGCGGGAAGTCGATGCGGCACAGGTGCAGGTAGAAAAGACTGTGCTGCAGCGCCGCAGTGCCTGACGAGTGCCGGAGCCGGAGTCGCGTGAAGCGTATCATTTCTCGCGCTCCTCCGCGATGACGAGGAAGCGGCGTGGCGAAGGCGGCAGGTCGCCGATGGGCGGCAGCGTGTCTTCCGCGACGATCGCCGTGATGGTCACCGTCACGTCGCCGTGTGCTGCGCACCGACCCGGCAATGCTCCGACCACGAAAATCGCGATCCCGTCGGCAGCGAGCTGCCATTCCGTTGACGACTGTGTCGGTTGAGCCGGCGCATCACCTTCGTCGCGGGGAAG
>DATMBT010000070.1:0-5714 GCA_035559475.1 Gemmatimonadaceae bacterium | reverse complement strand
ACCGGCAAGGCCGGCAAGCAGAAAGTCACCCTCCGCGGCCCCGTAGCGCCGAACAACGTCGGAACCGCCAACACGCTCGCCGGCGGTAAGCAGATCAAGGGCTACACCAACACCGTCATCACCGACGGAGAGATCAAGCTCTTCGCGGGCCCGCGCGACGATCCGTTCTTCATCGACCTCGAGGCGTTCTTCCGCATCCTCCCCGATCGTCGCCCGGAAACTGGTCCCCTCTCCGCGATCACCCAGGGTCCGCTGACGTTTCGCGCGGCCTCCGGTGCCGATCCGGCCGTGGATTATCTGCGCCGCATCAACGACCTGGCCATCGTTATCGAGCTGCCGACGTCGATGATCGCGAGCGCCGCGACGAATGGTCGCTTTGGCGTGTGGGGCACCACGAGTCAGGCTCGCTGATCCAACGATCCCTCCATCCATCAAGCCTCAGGAGTTCATACACATGTCAGAAACAAGACTTCCGGCCTGGGTGCGCACGCGCTCCATTGCTCTCGCCACGATGGCCTTTGCCGCGCTGTTCGCGCTCGACGCCTGCACCGATAACGACTCGCTCGACATGACAGGACCGGTTTCCGGCCTGCTTGATGACGAGGAGGACGGAAACGACTCGCGGATCTACGACCAGGTTGAATTCCTCGGGAATCCGCTGGTCAGTGAAGTCACGATCGCGAAAGCCAATCACGACGAGTACAATCGCACCCAGCCGTACAACACCGCCGTTTTCGGGGCGCAGAGCCTGGCATTCATCAACGCGTTCCGCGGCGGCCAACCAGTGGTGGCGAACACGCTGGGCGCGGTGCTCTACCCGGATATGCTCATCGTCGAGTCATCGCGGAATCCAGCAACCTCCGGCTGGCTTTCCTGGGCGCTCGCCAATGGGTGGGGCGGCCGAAACCTCTCTGATGATGTCGTCGATGCCGGCCTGTCGGCGATCTTCGGCAAGATCATCACCGCAACTGGTGCGTTCTGCGACAACTTCACGCTCCCGTTATGCACCGACAACGTCGGGGCAAACGACAAGACGTTCAGCAACTCGTTCCCGTACCTGGCGGCATCGACGCCGTAGAACAGGCCACAGGCCACAGGCCGCAGGCCAGAGGTCAGAGGACTCGCAACCCTCTGGCTTCTGGCCTCTGGCTTTCGGTGCGCCGGTGCACGAGTTTCGCATGACCGGCCAGACTCGCCCCATCGTTGATACCTGATGCGCCTGAGAAACTCTTTCGCGATTCTTGCCTTCGCATGCCTGACGACAGCGTGCGCGGATGGTCCAGTCGACGAAGGATTCGTCAGCGTCGAGGGCGGGCGGATCTGGTATGCGAAGATGGGCAATGGCTCCGGCACGCCACTCATCGTCGTCCACGGCGGACCAGGGAGCGGAAGCTGCGGCCTCAGGGTATGGGAAGCACTCGGCGACGAGCGCGTTGTGGTTCGCTACGACCAGCTCGGGGCAGGGAAGGCCGATCATCCAACCGACACAACGCTGTTCACCGTCGAACGGGCCGTGCGGGAACTGCAGGCGCTTCGCGATTCGCTGGGCCTGACAACGGTTCACCTCTACGGCCGGTCGTGGGGTGCGATGCTCGTGGAGGCCTACATGGCCACCAATCCCACGGGTGTTCGCAGTGTCATCCTTTCGAGTCCGTTGGTGACCACTGCCCAATGGGAGGCAGATGCCGATTCGCTGATCAAGACGCTGCCTGACGAGAGTCAATCGGCGATTTCGCGTCACGAAGCGGCGGGGACGACGGATTCACCTGAGTACAAAGCCGCGATGGACGCGTACTACGGAAGATACGTGCGTCGTCGTCCACGGCTGTCGTTGCCCGGTACGGATTGTGGCTCCAGTGGCGCGCTGGTTTACGGGTACATGTGGGGGCCGAGCGAGTTCACCGCGACCGGCACGCTCAAGACGTTTGATGCGACGCCGTGGCTTGCCGGCATCAAGGTGCCGACACTTTTCGTCACCGGCGAATTCGACGAGGCAACGCCGACGTCAACGGAACGGTTCTCCCACCTGGTCGCAGGCGCCGAGTTCAAGGTGATCCCCGGCGCGGCGCACTCGACTGAGAGCGACAATCCGGACGCCCTGCTGCGAACCGTCCGTGACTTTATCCGGCGCGTCGAAGGACGGAACTGAGAGATCTGGCTACTTGATTCGCTCGTATGTCGCGAAGGTCACGCCCGTCGTTTTGCCGGTGCTGTCGGCTCGCATGTAGATCACGCCAATCGTGTTGCCGTCGGCCGAGAGGACATTCGTTAGGACCTGGGTCACTCGGCCGTCGCGTTTGTTCACGATCTCGTTGATGCGATCAGTGATCTTCATGACCGACGTGTGAGTGGTACCGCTGTTGCCGTTTACCGGCATGTCCTTTCCGTCGAACTCGGTCGTATACCACCACTCGCTCTTTTCGCCACGAGCGTTCACGGACGACACGGTGACCTTCATCCCTGTGGCGCCGAAGGGTTCATAAGTCATGATGTTGCTTTGTGGCGCCGGCGCGTCTGACTTCAGTTTCCACTCGCCGAACCGGGGGTTGGCGGCCTGCGCCCCGGAAAGCGTCGGGAGCGCCAGCGAAATGGCGAGCGGGATGATCAGGAATCGCATGTAGGCTCCAGCGTAGTCGAGTCGGTACCTAACGGCAGCGTGGCCAGGCGAAGAAACTACGTGCTCATCCATCGCCCGCCAGACGGTATGACGACGGTTTCGTCCACTCGGGACATGGCTGTGCCATGCTCATCTGGCTCAGGGCCGAGAGCGCTCCTGCGGTGTACGTGACCGTGCATAATCAGGGGAGGTGAGGTCCTTCCATGAAGACGTTGCTACTCGGTGTGGCAGCTGCGCTGCCATCGCTTCTCGGTGCACAGGTCACCGCGCGAACCACCGCCATCAGACAACTGATGGACTCCATTCGCGCGGAGACCTGCAGGGGCGGGAAGCTGTCGCTGGACGGACTCTCCTGCACTGGCGCCAGGTACGCACCGCGAGACTCGGTGATCCGGCGGTTGGCCAATCGCGTCGATTCACTGACGCACACCGTGGCTCCGTCCGTCGTCGCGATGTCTTCTTGCACGGCGCCGGAATGCAACCCGGCGAGCCCGGGTAACGTGAGTTACGCGGTGACCCTGCTGTACAACAGCCTGTACTTCGGCTTCCCGGCACTGGGATCGGACACGGTCACGATGTGTGCAGTCATCGAATCCACTGCTGGTGCCCGGAAACTGGCCTGGCCGCCGGTTCGCGTCCGTACCATGGGCGATTCCGCTTCCTGGTCCTTCCGTGACCAGGAGCCGCTGTCGAAGTCCTGCGCGGCGGTACTGAAGAAGTCGGGACTCCTGGCCGCCGACTCCCTGGTCGTGACCTGGGCAGGTGACTGGGTAACGTTAGGCGGACGCCGGGTGTGGCGCCCGTTTCCGTCGGTCCCCTGATTTCACGGCCAGCAATTGGGGTCAGACTCGATTTGCGCCGACTTTGCATCAGTTTCTGGGCCGTCATCGTCAAATCGAGTCTGACCCCAATTACTTCGGTGCGCGCTTCCTGATGTTGACGGTCTTTTCGATGATGGCGTGAACCTCGCCAGCGGCGTCCTTCAATTCGACGGTGAAATACCGGTCGAGTTTCTCAGCGGTTTCGAGCTCCGTCCGGATGCCATCCACGATCTCGCTGGTGAGGAGGAAGTGCGCGAACAGCGTGGTACGGCCCGGCCGCCGAAAGCGGATGCTCGCGGCCTTGTCCCACACCACGTAGTCCCGTCCCAGCACCTTCATCAGCATGATCATGTAGACCGGATCCACGGCGCCGTAGAGGCTCCCGCCAAAGATCGTGCCGACGTAGTTCCGGGTGCGCCAGTTGAGCGGCAGCTTGATCCGGACTTCCATGAAATCATGCCTGACGAAAACCACCCGTGCGCCCGTCCCTCGATAGGCAGGGAACCAGTTGAGGCGCCAGCGTGACAAGCGGCTGGCCCACGACTCAAGGGCAGGATCCATTTCGGACGTGCTACGCCGGCGCGTCGATCGTGAGCGGCGTCCTGAGCCCGGCGGCGCTACGCCCGTGTGGGTCCTGCTTCGCCCGGATCGCCTGGACGAGTTCGAGCGCGGTTCCGTCGAACGGCGGCAGTGTGCGAGAGGACACGCCTAACGGGGTGACCCGATCCCCCCAGCGTACGAGGAGCGACGCGTACGTCAGTCCCGCCCCGAAACCGGGCATCAGTACCAGGCTGCCCGGCTTGATACGTCCTTCCTTCAGCGCCTCCACGAGCGCTACGGGCACGGTCGCGGCGCTCATGTTGCCGTATTTCTGCACGGTGACCATGACGCGCTCCATTGAGATGCCCGCGTATTTCGCGACCGCCTCGATGATGCGGAGGTTTGCCTGGTGCGGCACGACGAGGTCGACCTGCTCGGGAGTAACTCCCCCTTCATGGAGCACTCGCAGCGAGGCGTCACTCATTCCCTTCACGGCGCGCTTGAAGATCACCTGGCCGTCAAAGTCCCAGAGGGTGTCGCCGAGCGTGATGTCCTGTCCCGCGTATCCGCAGCCAATGCCGCGAACCCGGAGGCTGGCTCTCGCTTCGGTGTCGCAACCCAGGACGCTCGCCAGGACACCTTCTTCCTTGTCCGTCGCCTGGATGACGACTGCTGCGGCACCATCGCCGAACAGCACCGCCACGCTCCGGTTGCTCCAGTCCATGTACCGGCTGATGAGCTCAACACCGATGACGACGGCGTTGCGCACGACGCCGTTCCTGATCATCGACGTTGCCGTGGCCAATCCGTAGAGAAAGCTGGTGCAGGCAGTGTTGATGTCCATCGCCGCGGCTCGGGTGGCGCCAAGAGCCGTTTGGACGCCGGAGGCGCTGTTTGGGACTGCCTCTTCGTTGCTGCAGCCGCCGTAAATGATCAGGTCAACTTCTTCCGCGTGCATGCCGGCGCAGGCGAGGGCGCGCGAAGCCGCAACGGTTGCCATCTCGGTGGCGCTGACGTGCGATACGCGCCGTTCCTTCATTCCCGTTCGCGTCGTGATCCACTCGTCTGACGTGTCGAGGAAGGTGGACAGGTCATCGTTGGTCAGGATGGCCGGGGGCATGCCGTCACCCCAGCCGGTAATACTCGCGTAACGAAGCGGCATCCGATCCTCAGTGGTTGTACTGCCATCCGCGCCCAGGACGCGGTACCCTCAATCTGAACTCTGTGAGGGTAGACGGGGTAGCCAGCGCTCAGCTGGTTTGCCATAACCCGGGGAGGCGCATGCGACTCGCTTTGTCTCTCGTTCTACTGGCCGCGATCGGGTGTGAGGACAACGGCGGAGACCCGCCGAAATCGGTTCTGGAGACCAATGCGACATCGTATGTCGCCACGCCGCTCACGGGCGCGGGAATCCACTCACACGAAGTGCAGCTCATGGCAACGCTGCGGAACACCAGCAACCTGATCGTGCGGGTCTACCAATGCACGGCCACCACGACGTACCCCGTTTACTGGGTGAGTCCGAGTGGTGAGGGGCAAGCGGCCTGGGATCCGAACATCGCCTGCACGTTCGGGGCCGGGGTGCCTTATCAGGATCTGGGACCTGGTGATGAGCACACCTTTTCGCTCCAGTTGCGGGCGCCGTGGTTCCGCACCGTGCTTGGCGAGCCAATAGGAGCGATCGAGGGGTCGTTCTTCCTCTTGTTCGAGACCTACATCTGCGGGCTTGTATCGAG
>DATMBT010000069.1:0-2827 GCA_035559475.1 Gemmatimonadaceae bacterium | reverse complement strand
GACCTCATAACTGCCGATGGTATCCGTCGCCGATGGGTTCACGCGCGTGCCGAGCAGCTTGAAGACGGGACATTGCCCGCAATTGCCCTGGGCCTGGCTGAGCACAACGACCTTGCCGGTCAGGTCTCCGAGCCCGTTCTGGATCTGGATGTAGCCCGGCGACTCAGCCTGCACGAGCCACGACGAGGGGAAGTCGCCCACGACGGGGTCCGTTCCGTTGACCAGCGGTCCGAGCGCGTTGGCGGTGAAGCCGTCGTCGTACACCACCGTCAGAACGCCTCCCACAAGGCTGAAGAAGCGAAACTGGCCGCTCACCCCGGCGTCTTCCGCGAGCAGTGCGCGCGGGCGGAGGTAGTCATAGGCGTGGGCCAAGGCCCTGCCTAACGGCCCCGCTTCGCGACCGAGCCAGGTGTTCAGCGCGGTCTCGGTATGTGCACAGCTGAAGGGATACGTGAAACCGGCCGGCGTAACCTCGGTCCCGAACCCCGCCTTCTGGTGACCGACCGCGCCTGGACCATGGAAGGCCGAGCGCAGGCACAGACCGACGTTCACCGGCGGATTCCATCCGCCATCGTGGGGAAAGACGTTCAGGTCGTAGCAGTTTCCCGTCTGCCGCAGCGTCGTGGTCTGGCACGCGAACGGCTTCGGTTCAAACGTGAACAGGTGCGGCCCGGCGGACACGGGCTGTCCGTTCACCACCACCGTGGAGCCCAGCGCGACCACGACGCCGGCACGTTCATCGAACGTGAGCATTTGCTCGCCTGACGACAGCACTGCCGCGCCGCCGGTGGGCAGCAGAACGCTGGCAGGCCTGACGAGGCCCGTGCCCGTGACGTAGAGCGTCAGCGACTTCCAGTGATCAACGAGTCCCTGGGCGCGGGCCTGGCTGATGGTCGGGGGTTCTCGATAGGCAATGACGGCTTTGATGTAATCAATCATCTGCGGGAACGCGTTCGGGCACAGCGATTTGATGGTGCTGAAGCGGCTGTCCAGGTCTGCCAGCGCCGCTCCCGTGAAGAGCGCCTTCTGCTGCTTCACGATCTGCGACGCGAGCGACCCGTCGCATTGACCGCCGACCGCAGCCGATGGTGCGGACGGAGCGAGCGGTGCTCGCGATGGTTGGTCCGTACACGCGGCGAACAGCAGAATCGCGGCGATGGCGGATCCGGTGGCGAACGACCGGTGCATGGTGCCTCCTTGATGCAACCAGGTGTTGAACGAATCAGGAGAAACCGAGACTCGTTCGCGATCGCCAAGGATACAATTCCCGCGTCCGGACGGAAGTGGCAGGCGTGCTCTGCCTAACGTGTTTCGGCGTATGGCTGGGACTGCCTAACGAGACTAGGAATCTGGCTGATAGCGTCGACGGGTCGAGGGTCGGGCTCGCCTAGGAAGAAGGCGGACCGCCCAGGTAGTCGCTCCATCGCGGGTCGTTCTTGAGGTTCCGCCACCACCAGTGCTGCGTCGTCGCGAATCCTTTCCCGTGCAACGGCTGGCTGACCACGTACTCCTTCAGCAGCCGGAAGGCCTCGGCGGTGTCCGCCGCCGTCCCGAGCAGTGTCCGCACCAGGGCTTCCGCCGTCAGCAGGCGACTCCGTGGATCGATGTCAGCGGTGGCACGTGCGCCCTCGAGTACGCGTCGGGCGGAGTCTTTCTGGCCGGATTTCGCCAGCGAAGCAGCCACGTACATCCGGTGCCGGCGCACCTGGAGCTCCTTTTCGCCCGCCGGCACCAGACGTTCCAGCGTCTTCAACTCGGCCCACGCCGAGTCCGCGTCCGCAGGAACCGCGTTTGTCAGGCGCAGCAGCAGTTTGCAGGACACGAATTGCCAGTTTCCGGCAAAGCGATTTGCTCCCTTGTTGCACCACTCGACTGCCTGCGGGAAGCGCTCCAGGTCGTACGAGGTCGCGAAAAGCTGCACGAGCACGTTCTCGACGCCTGACAAGTACGCGTCTTCTTCGTACGCACGCTGTGCAGCCAGGTAGGAATCGGATTGCTCATGCAACTGGCTGTACACCGAGCTCAACGCAACCCACGCTGTCGCTCGCGTCCGATCAGCCTTCGTCACCGCGACCAGGTCATCACGCGCACCTTCGAGCAGCGCATCCGCTTCCTTCTTGTCGGCGAGCTGCAGCTGCCAGCGCAGGTACCGCAGGCGACCGCGCGTTTCGCGCGCATCGATGTTCGATGGCTCGAGCTTCAGCGCGCGGTCAGCGGAGGCCAGTCCTTGTTCGACGATTGGCGCTGCCCGGTGCGGATCCTTGATGCTGAGGGCGCGACTGAATGCCAGGCTGCTTTTCAGCGCGATCGGACGAACCCATTTCGGGTCCGCGATTTCGGCCTGCGTCAGGAGCGAATCTGCCCGCGCAAAGTTCTCTGCGGCCTGCCCGGAATCGCCGGCCACGACGGCCGACACACCGTCTTTCCGGAGCTTCTCGGCTCGCTGCGCGAGCGTCCAGGCGCGCGGGACCCGCGTCCCAGCGCTCAGCTCACGAGTCCGAAGCTGCGCTCCCAGGTATTCCCGCAGGTATTCGCTGACCGAGTCGGCGACGATCTGATGGACCGTGAGAAGGTCGGCACGTGAGACTTCGAACCCGCGGGCCCGCTCTGCGTCACTGTTTCCGTCGATGACACTGATGGAGATCCGGACGCGATCACCATTCGATGAGACGCCTCCTTTTACGAGTGTGCCGGCCTCGAGGACGCGCGCGACGCTGTCCATGGGAGCGTGCTTCCCCCGAAAGCGACTGACGGCATCCCTCGAGAGCACGTCAATAGCCGTTACCGGCTTCAATTGATCAATGAGCGCCTCGGTGAGGCCGTCGGC
>DATMBT010000068.1:0-4769 GCA_035559475.1 Gemmatimonadaceae bacterium | reverse complement strand
GAATGCCCTGATCGAGGTTCTGGATGCGAAGCGGGTGGACGCCACTGCACGATCGTTAGGCGCAACGCACACGAAGGTGCTGCGCGGCGTCGAGGACGGAAAGGCGTTCGAGCAGGGCCTCAACAACCAGCTCTCGGCCCGGGACCTCGCGACACTGATGGAGGCGATCGAGTCCGGAAAAGCCGCCTCGGCGGCCAGTTGCCGCGAGATGATCGACATCCTCGTCAGGCAGGAGTTCAACGACGAGATCCCGGCCGGTCTTCCGTCCGGAACGCGGGTCGCCCACAAGACGGGCTGGATCACCGGGGTAACGCACGACGGGGCAATCGTGTACCCGCCTGGTCGCAAGCCGTATGTGCTCGTGGTCCTGACAAAAGGCATCCGTGAGCGTCCCGTCGCGCAGAAACTCATCGCGGACATTTCGCGCCTGGTGTGGGACGCCACGACTGCTCGATAGCCCAGAGTCCCGCAAAACCTTGAAACGCGGATCACGCGAATCTGTGCGAATCAGCACGGATCAACCCTTTCTTCCAAGGCCTGGTTGACGCTCGGAGGGATGGAATTGATTCGGAGCAATTCGCCTTCTTTCGCGTAAATCCGCGTCCCGGATTTTGCGTGGCTGGTCGGAGCGCGCTTGAGGTGTTCGTGTGCACCTCAGGTCTCGCAATTCTTTGGAAGCGCGCAGGAAATTCACTCCGACCGTTGTCCCTGGCTCACACCGCCTGACGAATGCGCTCGATCTGGTTCAGATGAAGAAGGTCGTGACCAGCGTAGAGCTTGATATGATGCGCCAGGCTCTCTTCGCCGCGCTCGACATGTACGCCGACTCGTTGCAGGTCTTCGGGTGCGGCCCTGCCGATGAGCCTGAGGTTCGTTCGTCGCAGAATCGAGAACATCACGACCGAGTCGCGGGGATCTGAGTCGGCGTAGCCGAGTCGCGATGCCCACGCGTCCTGGTCGTAGCCAGTGAGGGGTGGCCGATCCTGCGCGAGGATCAACCGCAGGCGCCATCCCCACACGAGGTCGGAGTCAGCAAGGTGCGCGAGTACTTCGCCCATCGACCATTTTCCCGGTGCTTCCGGTCGCACCAGCACGTGATGTGGTGTCGTGTCGACCACCCGTTCAAGCGCTGGAGCCGTCGCTCGTAACACCGCGATCGGATCCTTGTCGCCGAGCAGCTCGAGGATCGCAGCGACATACGCGTGTGCGTGCTCGATCGCACCACCAGCGGGATTCGTGAAGACAGACATTGAAGAGAGGAATTATCGGTGACGAACTTATGGAACGCCGATCCTGACCGCCTTGTACAGCTCCTTGCTCTCGAAACCCGCAATGGGACGCGGCTCGTAGAGGCCTGGTCCGGTAAATCCGTGCGCGGAGAGGGTAATGACATTGTCCCCCGCGCTCAGTCGGGCTGCCGCCGGGAATCCCGGTAGCCCTGCTATGTCCGGCATGGTGACGTCGTACGCCCCCGGCGTGCCGGACGCGGTGAGCCAGGCGACTGACGTGACGATATACAGCGCGTTGCTGCCGTCCTCCTCGCCCACGACGTCAAGGGAAACGCGCTTGTTGTAATCCGACGCGAGCGAACCCTGGAACCGGTACCGCGGGTAGGCTCCTCCCGAGACGGCGAGCACTGCCGGGGCGGGGACCTCAGCGCCTAACGCCAATGCCTGGTTCGACACTGGCCCGACGGTCTTCGACACGACCCGGAAGTTGGCCAGACCGCCGGTGCTCCGCGACGCGAAGGCGAAGAGATGGTGCATGTCGCCGGTAATCATGTTGGCGCTGTTGAGGCCCGCCCACGGTCGCGCGGCCACGGGGCTCGGCGCGAGGTCCGACCAGAGCTGGCCCCCACGATTGGCGGTGAGAAGTCCAACAAAGATCTCCAGCTGGTCGCCGGCAGCGGCCCCCGAGATCGTCGCCGTCGCGGTGGCGGGCACCAGGGACGCCGGGCCATTGAAATCAATGGGGGACGGCAGCGAGCCCTGATCGGGAACGTTGAGGTTACGGAAGATGATGAGCTTGTCCGGCGGCGCTCCCGGAGTCGCGATGCGGCTCCCAACCAGGTCGTGGAGCCCGGGCAGGACATCGTGAAGCGTCACCGGATTTGTGAATGTCGCTCCATCGAAAATCTCCGTCGCCGAGCCTAACGACACCATGGCGTATTGGCCGGCCACGATGCCGGAGACACTGCCCCGCACGGTCTTGGTCGGTTCCGCCGCCTGCCCACAGGCATCCAGTCCGTCCTGCGCGAGCTCGGTCGTAGAGCCAAAGAGGACGTAGGTCTCGTACACGTCACCGACTGCCGCTTGCGTGAATGCGCTCGACCGACCCGACGCCTTTCGGCGCGCGCCAAGTGGGTCCCGCAGCATCGAGGCTGATGTCGTGGTCCGGTTCATCCGCGCACCGCGCGTGCGACCAGGCACGCGCGCGACCGCCGCTGCCGAGTACTGGTATACGCTCAGAACGCCGCCCCGACCCTGCGTGATGTTGAACGAGAACGTGGTCGTTCCGCCTGACGAGACGCCGGTTGCGGATTGCCACGCGCCGGCCCCGTCCTGGTAGGCGAAGAACGTGGGGACGTCGTCGACAGTACAGAAATAGTATGTGACGTTTTTCCCGCTGGGCGGCGCGGGCACGACGGTGATTGTCAGCTGGGAAGTCCGCGCGGTAAGACCCGGCGCGGTGCCCTGGATCGTGAGCGCATAGTTGGCGGGAGCCACGCTCGCGGCGATTGTCAGCGTGAGCGTTGACGTGTTCGTCGCCGGCGTCGGATCGAAGGTACCGGTGATGCCGGCGGGCGGATTGAGGAGAGCCAGCGTTACCGGGCCGTCGAAGTTCGTACGACCGATCGTGATCGCCACGGCGCGGCTTCCTCCCGCCGCGATCGCGCCGGCCACTGGCGCTGCCGAAAGCGCGAAGCTTGGCGGCACTGTTACCGCCAGCTGGAAACTCGCCGTCCGGGTTTGTACGCCATTGCCCGTAGCGATGACCGTAACGGCGTAAGTCCCGATCGTAACCGTCGACGCAATCGTCACGGTAATCGTCGCCGACAGGCTGATGCCGGAAAGCTGCGCCGGATCGACCGTGGCAGTAGCACCAGTCGGGAGTCCGGAGACGGCCACAGTAACGACGCCCGTATAGCCACCGCCGCGAGCGAGCGTCGCCGTGATGGTGCCTGAGCCGCCTTGCGGTAGGGAGAGCGACGACGGATTCGCGGTCACCTGAATCGATCCGGTGTTACCAGTCGGCCCGTCGTCGCCGTATGTGCTATTGCAACCAACGGCGAACACGATGGAGGCGGCGGCGACCAGTGGCCGCAACGCGTGCGAGAACCGCGTCATGGGGAACCTCTCCTGTGGTTGGTCCAGAGAGTAGACGGTCCACTATGCGCAGTTTCGCGCCCAGTCCAGTCACGCGTGTGCTCCACACGCGTTGCGTTCTGCGTCCCATGACCCGGGCGGGTCTCGAACCCGCGACCTACGGATTAAAAGTCCGTTGCTCTACCAACTGAGCTACCGGGTCTCAATCTCCAGCAAACAGCACTAAGCACTCAGCTCCAGCATCCAGCATCCAGCTCGCGTTTGACGCGTTCGGAAATGTAGCGACGGCGGAGTCCGGTTGCGATTCTCGCTAGCGGATTCTGCCTTACTTCGTTGTGACACAATTCCTGATGTGCTGCGGAATTGAATCGCTACTATTCGTCCGTCGTTACGATGGAGGAATGATGTTGGCGAGAGAAATGATGACGCGTGATCCCATGTGCGTGTTGCCGTCCGATCCAATCTGGCACGCCGCCGAGATGATGCGATACCACGGAATCGGATGTACGCCGGTGCTCGCGGACGAGGGTTCACGCAGGGTCGTGGGGGTCCTGACCGATCGTGACATCACCGTTCGGTGCGTGGCGCGGAAACACTCAGGCGCGTGTCGCGTAGCGGATCACATGACCGCCACACCCATTCACACCGTGCTCACCACCGACGACTCGTCGCGGGTCATGCAGAAGATGGAGACGGCTCGCGTGCGCCGCGTCCCGGTGTTGACCAACGATGGCTCCCTCGCCGGCATCATCAGTCAGGGTGATGTCCTGCGCCACGTCGGTCCAGGGGACCCGATCGGGTTCGAGCGCACCATGCAGCACGTCTACGCCGGGTCGACATTCGTTAGGTGAGGGTACGGGGTACGTGGTTCGGGGTACCGGGAACCCCTGAAACCAGTACCCAGTCCCCCGTACCCACAAAGAAGAAGGCCCGGAGCTTTCGCCCCGGGCCTTTCCCCTTGAATCGAGACTTCATAGCCCGGAACCCGCACGGCTGAGCCGGGTAACGTCAGCGACTTTCCTCCGGGTTGGGCACACGTGATGAATCCCATGCGGGTTATCGCCTTTGTCGTCGCAGTGCCGCTGACGGCAACGCCCCAGGCGGCCGAGTTGCGCGGGCGAGTCGTCAGCGAATCCGGCGAACCGGTGGCCGGCGCGACCGTGACACTCACGGCCCTTCGCTATTCACTTCGAACGGACTCGCTGGGCCGTTTCGTACTCTCCGGAACGCCCGGTGCGACCCTCGAGTTTTCGATTCGCGCCAGCGGTTTCCGCGACGACACGAGATCGGTGGTGTTGGCTCGGCGCGGCGCCGTCACCAGGGACTTCAGCATCGTCTCGGAGAGCGTGGCACTCCCGGAGGTGAATCCATCGGACCGACTCCTGCGCGGCCGCGTGACAACCACCGAGCAGTATCCACTGTCCTACGCCAACATTCAGCTCA
>DATMBT010000067.1:0-10026 GCA_035559475.1 Gemmatimonadaceae bacterium | reverse complement strand
TGGAACGGGAAAATTACTCAAAGACCAGGGTCCAAAGCCCAAAGTCCAAGAGCCATTCTGGCCTTTGGCGTCTGCTCGGTGGCCGTGGCCTAGTAGCGGTAAGTCCACTCCCCACTGCCGTAAATCGTTTCGGCTTCGGATGCATCAGCCTCGAGCAGCGCCTCATGGTCGAGCTGTGTTGCTTCCTCCGCACCCGATGCCAAAAGCGCCGCGAATAGAGCGTTCGCGACTTCCTCGACCTCCGGCACCCGGCCCAGCGCCTGTCGAAGGGTGCCTGCTGGCGCAGGCGGTGCTTCTCCGTCAGGCAGCAGCTCTGCCAGCAAGGGCTGGTCGTCGTCGAGCAGGATCGATCCATGCTGGAGCAACGCGCCGTCCTGCCGCAGCAGCGCGCTCCCGACCAGCTTCCGGCCACTGACGGCAATCTCGCCCTCATCAGCGCGAATGAAGCAGGAGGCCGAACCAGGGATCGGTGTGCGGCCCGTGACCACCGCGGATTCAGCCTTCACTCCCATCAACCGCAGGGCACTGAGCAGGACGAGGTTTATCGACTCGTACCAGTCGCGCACGGAATCCTCGCGTTCGAGCGCGGCCGTCACGCTGTAGGTCACCTCGCGATGGTGCAGGAGCGCCCGGCCACCGGTTGGCCGCCTGACGAGGGCGACGCCGAGGTTTTTCACCACGTCCGCGTTGATTCGGCCGCGGGCAGCCTGGTGTCGCCCCAGCGAGAGCGTGGGTGCCGACCAGGTGTACACGCGCAGCAGCCGCTCGCCGGTGCGTCGGGCGCGCTGCATCAGCGCGTGGTCCATCGCCATGTTTGCTGCCCCGGAACGCGGAGGCGTCACGACCGTTCGCCATGTGCCGGTCAACAAACTGCGCGCTGCTTTCAGGTGGTGATCTCGCGTCGTAGTCACGATGGAGAAGGGTAGCGTGTGTTCCCCGCCTTTGTTTCCAGCTTCTGCTTCCTGCCTCCTGCTTCCTGCCTCCTCGCCGTATTATTGCCCCACATGGCCATCTTTGTGCTCACGCGCCTGGCTCGGGGACTGCTCATCGTCTTTCTGACGACGACACTCACGTTCTTCCTGATCCACGCTGCGCCCGGTGAGCCGCTCTCCGGCCTGCTCGAAGACCCGAGGATGACCGCCGAAATGCGCGACGCACAACGCGCACGGTACGGACTGGACCAGCCACTCGGCGTCCAATACGTCCGGTTTCTCGGCAATGTCGCAACCGGAAATCTCGGCGAGTCGCTCACGTATCGACGTCCGGTGATCGACGTCCTTCGCGACGCCGTGCCGCGCACGTTACTCCTCATGAGCACCGCCCTCCTGCTCGGGTTCGCGGCTGGAATCGTGCTCGGAGCACTCCAGGGCGCGCACGCTGGTGCATGGTTCGACCGCTTGAGTGGCGGCGCGGCGGTACTCGTTGCGTCCTTGCCTGACTTCTGGCTCGCATTGATTGTCCTTCTGCTCTTCGCGGGGACCTGGCGCCTCTTCCCTGTCTCGGGAATGAGCGACCCGACGATGAGTCCCTCCGCGCCCCTGACAACGCGTGCGCTCGACGTGATGCGACACCTCGTCCTGCCCGCTGGAACGCTCGCCCTCCTGATCGGAGCGATCGTGTCACGGTACCAGCGCGCGGCACTCATCGAAGCGCTTCCGAACCTGTGGACCCGCACCGCACGCGCCAAGGGAGTCCCAGCGCGTCGCGTCATCTTCCGCCATGCGCTCCGCAATGCGGTGCTCCCGGTCATCACGCTCGGTGGGCTCGCCATACCAGCCCTCCTTGGTGGCGCGGTCTTCATCGAGGTGACGTTCACCTGGAATGGCATGGGGTCGCTGGCCGTGCAGGCGGTCGGCAACCGGGATTATTCGCTCGTCCTGGCGATCGTGCTCCTCTCCAGTGCGTTCGTGGTGGTCGGCGCCTTCCTCGCCGACCTCGCCCAGGCTGTCGCCGACCCGCGCCTTCGCGATGCCTAACGCCACGCCCGGCTCGCTGGTCGCGTTTGCTGACGCCGCGCCGGCGCCGCTCGCGCCATGGGCACCCGGTCGATTTGCTGCCCTCTTTCGCAAGGACCCGGCGGCCAGCATTGCGGCCGCGACCCTCGTCGTGATCCTGGCCGCCGCCGTGTTTGCCCCTGTGCTGGCGCCGTACGATCCCACCCTGCCGCTGAATATCGCCGCCGGCGCGCAGCCGCCGTCGTCGGTCAATTGGCTCGGCACGGACCAGTACAGCCGTGACCTGCTCTCGCGACTGTTATTCGGCGCCCGCATCTCACTCAGTATTTCGATCTTTGCCGTGGCGCTCGCCGTGCTGGTTGGCACGACGTGGGGCGCGACTGCGGGATTTGCCGGCGGATGGATCGACCAGGTGCTCATGCACATCGTCGACGCGGGCCTCGCGATTCCACGCATCCTGCTGTTGCTGGGCATCGTGGCGCTGTGGGGTTCACTTTCGACCGCGTCCCTCATCCTGGTGCTTGGCCTGACGGGCTGGTTCGGCGCCAGCAGGATGGTGCGCGCTGAGGTCCGCTCAGTGCGGGATCGCGACTTCGCGACGGCCGCGCGCGCTACGGGCGCGACGCCGCTTCGCGTACTCGTCAGGCACGTCCTGCCCCACGCGCTCACGCCAATGTTGGTTGCGGCATCCCTTGGAGTGGGCCAGGTGGTGGTGATTGAGGCGGGACTCGCCTTCCTCGGCCACGGGGTCGCGCCCCCGGCAGCAAGTTGGGGAGGTCTCATCCGCGATGGCCGTGAAGTGCTCGCTACGGCCTGGTGGATGTCGGTTTTTCCCGGTATCGCGCTCGCCGTGACCGTGCTGGCCGTCAACGTGCTGGGCGACCGCTTGCGGAGCGCGTTGGGCGCACAGCAGCTTCCGACCCCATGACCATGCCCAGCCGGCCTGTGGCCGGCGAGCCGCTGCTGCGCGTGCACAACCTGCGCACGTACTTCCATACCGGCGGCGGAGTCGCGCGTGCGGTCGA
The DNA here is from genome assembly GCA_035559475.1 of Gemmatimonadaceae bacterium. Lineage (GTDB taxonomy): Bacteria > Gemmatimonadota > Gemmatimonadetes > Gemmatimonadales > Gemmatimonadaceae > JABWBJ01. Next base: position 7,046 of record DATMBT010000067.1, on the reverse strand, counting down.
TGGCGTTTCGTTCGACATCAACGCCGGGGAAACCGTCGGGATGGTGGGCGAGTCGGGGTGCGGCAAGTCCGTCACCGCGCTGTCGCTGCTGCGACTGGTCGATCCGCCCGGGCGCATCGAACCGGATTCCCGGATCGAGTTCGAGGGGAAAGACCTGCTGTCGCTCGATGAGGAGGGCATCCGCCGCATCCGCGGGAACCGGATCGCCATGGTCTTCCAGGAGCCGATGACCGCACTCAACCCGGTCTTCACGATCGGGGACCAGGTGGCGGAAGTCGCGCGCGTGCATTCCAGCATGGGTCGCAAGGCGGCATGGGAACGCGCCATCGAGATGCTCAACCTCGTCGGCATTCCCGATCCACGCGAACGGGCAAAGAGCTATCCGCACCAGTTGTCAGGCGGCATGCGCCAACGCGTCCTGATTGCGATGGCGCTCGTGATGAATCCATCGCTGCTGATCGCCGACGAACCCACGACCGCGCTCGACGTCACGATCCAGGCACAGATCCTCGAGCTGCTCGCCGACCTCCAGCAGCGGCTGGGCCTCGCCGTTCTCCTGATTACGCACGACCTGGGTGTGGTGGCGGAGGTGACCTCACGCGTGCTGGTGATGTACGGCGGCCAGATCGTCGAACGCGCACCCGTGCGGGAACTGTTTCGTGACCCGAGGCACCCGTACACGCGCGGGCTGCTCGAGGCCATGCCGCGACTTGGACGTCAGCGTGATCGTCTCGCCGTGATTCCGGGAACGGTGCCGCCGCCAACGCAGTGGCCGTCTGGCTGCCGATTCCGCGATCGGTGTGCGTACGCCTGGCAGCGATGCGCGGACGAGGCGCCACCGCAATACAAGGTGACCGACGATCACGGCGCGCGCTGTCACCTGGTCGACGAACCGGCGCGCGCGGTCGCTGTTGGCGCAGTGGATCGCACGTCATGAGTGCCCGCCCGTATCCATCGCCGTCGTCCGTGGAGGCCGTTGTCGTCCCCGGCGTCCTGGCTGACCCGCTCCTCTCCATCCGCCGCCTGACGAAATATTTCCCCGTGCGCACGGGCCTCTTCGGGCGCTCCGCCGGCCAGGTGCGCGCCGTGGACGGTGTGAGCCTCGACGTCGGACATGGCGAGACGTTAGGCGTCGTCGGGGAGTCGGGCTGCGGCAAGACGACGCTGGGTCGCAGCATCCTGCGCCTCATCGAGCCGACGAGCGGTGACATCCGGTTCGCTGGCGTGGACGTGCGCTCCCTCAAGGGCAAGGCAATGCGCAGCATGCGTCGCAACATGCAGATCATCTTCCAGGATCCGTTCTCCTCGCTGAACCCGCGCATGACCATCGGCGCGACCGTGCGCGAGGGCCTGACCGTCCACAAGCTGGCCGAGGGAGCCGCCGCCGATAAGCGCGTGCGCCAGTTGCTCGAGGAAGTGGGTCTTCGCGGCGAGTATGCAACGAAATACCCGCACGAGTTTTCGGGTGGCCAGCGACAGCGCGTTGGCATAGCGCGCGCCCTCGCAGTCGAGCCCCGGTTCATCGTATGCGACGAGCCGGTATCGGCGCTCGACGTGTCGGTACAGGCGCAGGTGATCAACCTGCTGCGCGACCTGCAGCGCGATCGCGGCCTCGCCTACCTGTTCATCGCGCACGACCTCTCGGTCGTGGAGCACATGGCGCGTCGCGTCGCGGTGATGTACCTCGGACGCATCGTCGAATTCGCGTCGGCGACCGATCTCTATCGCGAGCCGCTGATGCCGTACACGCAGGCGCTGCTCTCGGCTGTGCCAATTCCCGATCCAGTGACGAAACGTCGCCGGATCGTGCTGGCCGGCGACGTGCCCTCACCGGCGAATCCGCCCAGTGGGTGCGTCTTTCATCCCCGGTGTCATCACCCAGCGCGCGACGCCGCGTGTGCGTCCGTTATCCCGCCGCTGGAAGAGAAGGCTCCTGGCCACTGGGTGGCGTGTATCAAGCAGCCGCCGACCGGCATATCGTGGGATGAGCAGCGCAAGGTTGGCGGAACGAAACCTCCTGAACGACACCTTCCGGTAATCGGGGTCAGTTAGGCCTGTCCCCTGTCCCCCGTCCCCAGTCCCCAGTCCCTACATGGCAGCACAACCAAAGCCCGTCCCCGAAGCGCTGACCGAAGCTGACGTCGAGTACTACACCTCCGACAAGCGCTTCTTCGGGCATCCGCGCGGCCTCAACACACTCTTCTTCACGGAGATGTGGGAGCGGTTCTCGTACTACGGGATCCGTCCGCTGCTCGTGCTGTTCATGACCGCCGCGCTGGCGGATGGCGGGTTTGGTTTCGATCGCCAGACCGCGTCGGCCATCGTCGGCATCTACGCCGCCTGCGTCTACCTCGCATCGCTTCCCGGCGGATGGATTGCTGACCGGTGGCTTGGCTTGCGCCGTACGATCTACTACGGCGCAGTGCTCATCTCACTCGGGCACTTCGCGATTGCGCTGTCGTCGGTGTTCTCGAAGCCGGCGTTCTTCGCCGGACTCGTTCTGATCGTGCTCGGCACCGGCCTGCTCAAGCCGAACATCTCTGCCATCGTCGGCGACCTGTATCCTGCTGCGGACGCGCGTCGCGACGCCGGCTTCTCGATCTTCTATATGGGGATCAACGTTGGTGCGCTGATCGCGCCACTCATCACCGGTGTGCTTGGTGAGCGTGTTGGCTGGCACTACGGCTTCGGCGCCGCCGGCGTGGGCATGCTCATCGGCTTGATCACGTATCGCATGCGCGCCGGGAAGACGCTCGGTCCGCTCGGTGTGCTGCCGTCCGGCACGCCCGAGCAGCAGCGCACGGTGCGGAACGCAACGATGATCGGCGCCGGATTGATCGTTGTGCTCATGCTCATAACGATGACCGGCCGCCTCGCGATCAACCCCGTCGCGGTTGGCAATGCGATGGCGTGGGTGATGCTGGGAACGGCCGTGCTGTACTTCGGCTACCTGCTGGGCTTCGCCGGCCTTGACCCGAACGAGCGCAAGCGCGTCGCGGTCATCATGGTGCTCGCGATTTTCGCGACGATTTTCTGGGCGGCATTCGAGCAGGCGCCGACGTCCCTCAACCTGTTCGCCGCGGACTTCACCGACCGCCACCTGTTTGGCTGGGAGATGCCGATCCTGTGGCTGCAGTCGGTGAACTCGTTCTTCGTCATCACGCTGGCACCGGTCTTTGCCGCCATGTGGGTCATGATGGCCAACCGCGGCAAGGAGCTTTCGAGCATTACGAAGTTTTCCTTCGCATTGCTGTTCGCCGGTCTGGGTTTTTACCTCATGGTCGCGGCGGCGAACAAGGTCATCGCGGGGGGTGGGGATGGCGTGCGTGTGTCGATGTGGTGGCTCACGGGAAGCTACCTGTTGCAGACGATCGGGGAGCTGTCACTCAGTCCCGTGGGCCTCAGCTCGATGACGAAGCTGTCGCCGCGGCGGTTCGTGGGGCAGATGATGGGCGTCTGGTTCCTGGCAACGGCGTTAGGCAACCTGATTGCCGGACTCGTGGGCGGCCACGTGGACCCGAACAACCTGTCCGAGATGCCGCAGCTCTTCCAGCGCACGGCGTTCTCCCTGTTCATCGCGGCCGGGGTTCTGGCCCTGATGGTCGTGCCGATCCGGAAGATGATGGGAGAGGCGAAGCACTAGAGAAGGGTTGAGGGTCGAGGGTTGAGGGTCGAGCCTGCGCGGCCAGACGGCATCTGGAACCTTTGCCCTTCTCCCGACCCTCGACCCTCAACCCTCGACCCTATGGAACGACAAACGCCGTCACCAGCCCCGACTTCTCCCGGTTCCGCCGCACGTCGTTAGGCTCGTTCCAGAACGAACGCGTCCGGTCTTCGTTCGTAAGCCGGATGCCGAACGAAGCGCCGGCCGTCGGCTTCAGCGGGAGCGCAAAGTCGAGCCGCCAGATGCGGCGGGATCGCGGCGGAATCGCGGCCAGCAACGCCACACCCACCGACGGCATGTAGCCCGTCGTCACCCCGTACGGGGCGTCTCCGGCCCACAGCTTGCCCACCTCGGCGAACAGCGACACGCCGCCATCCGCCGTCCCCTGCCGCTGGCCCACGTGCCACCGCTCCTCCAACCGCGCGACCAGCCGCGCCGCACCCCCGAGCTGTGACTCCTCGTACCCGCGCACGCCACCACGCGGGTCGCCTAACGCAAGCTGGAACGGCAACCACTGCCGGTGGCCGGCGCTGTATTCCACGCTGCCGGAGAGCGTGTGCCGGGGATGCGGTCGCAGGTACGTGCCCAGCCGGCCGCTCACCAGCAGCGCTTCCCACTCGCCCGGCGGCAACCGCCGGCCCTCGCCGATGACCTCGAGGCCGGCGAACGATGTTGGCGAACCGAATCCCGCGTACAGGTTGCCCGAGAGGAACAGTTCGTCCTCCACATTCTCCATTGGCAACGCGCGTCCGATCGTGAACATCGCCTGGACGCCACGACGCATGTCCTGTGTGCCGTTCAGCGCGTCGAAGCCCGTGACCCTGAGGAAGTTCACCTGCCGATACCCGAGGATCAGGTTCAGCCGCGCGGACTGGAAGGCGTCATACCGCGACCGCAACGATGAACCGCTGTCGGGCACGAGGCCAGTGTCGGTGACGAACGCCGCCGTGCTGTCGGGTTCGCCCCGCTCCATGGAAATCGCCCCGCCAATGATGGCCAGGAGCCCGGGCGCACCCACCCGGGCCACCGCCCCCGCATGCGTGAACCGCCGCAGCACGCCTAACGAAACAGGGGCCTGGCCTTCCGACTGGAACGGGATCAGGTCCTCGCTCGCCCCGCCGGCCACGCGCCACGCGCGCCGCTGGAGGTCCGAGAAGAACGGGTACGCCACCAGGGCCGTGCCGTCGTACCCATGGTCCCGGCGCACCGCGCGCAGGTGCATCTGCACGGGGCTCGAGAACAACTGGTAGTTGGCGTACTGCGTCTGCCACGTATCCCGGTAGAAGCCCCCGTCCCTCCAGCCGGCGAGCGCGGAAACACCCAGGCCGCCAATGTTGGAATTCCCCAGGCGCAACGCGTGCAGCCATGGATCCTTGGTGGACACACCAATCGACCCGATCAGCGAGGTTTCATCGATCGTCACGACCTCGACGCGCACCGCGTTAGGTCCGTCTGGATAGGCGGTGACCGACGCGTCCGCGAGGAACGGCTGCGCACGCAGGAGGCGTTCTGTCTCGCGACGCAGGAGGATAGTGCACCGTTCCCCCGCGCGGAGCAGCACGAGGTTCTGCACGACCCGCTGCAGCGTGGTCGCATGAAGCGTGTTCACGAGGCGGTTCAGCGTCGACGAACGCGCAAATACGCCACCGTAGGATGGCGGCAGCGTCGTCACCACGACCTCCGTGATCCGCTGCCCGTTGCACTGTGCCTGCGTGCGCGGTTCCTGGGACCCTGCCACACGCGCGCCTGCCAATGCCAACCATGCCGCCGCCGTGGCGGTCCGCCTCGTCAGGCGCAGCTACCTGCCCATCCGCTTCTTCAGTTCCGCCAGCGCCGCATCCGCCGTCGCGTCCGCGCTGGCGCGACGTTCGGCGCGTTTCAGGTCGTTGAGTTGCTGTTCCACTTCCGAACGCCCTTCGTCGAGCGGATCCGCGGTCGAGTTCACCGTCCCGGTGCGCATTCCCGACCCCACGCCGGCCAGGGCCGCCTTCAGCTGTTCCTTCATCTCGGCGACATCACGCTCAACGAGTGCCAGCTCGCCCTCCTGCGCCGCCAGCTTCTGCTCCAGCACCGCAAGACGTTCCGCGTGTTGTGCCTCGAAGCGCTCGGCCACGACGACCGTTTCGGCGTCCCCGACGCCCTGCGCCAGTCCCTTGCGCCGGCGAATCGTCTCGAGCTCCAACTGCTCTCGCGTGACGCGCTTCCTCGTCGCTTCGACGCCCTCACGAAGGTCGTCCATCGCCAGGCGCGCCTGGACGAGCGTGTCCTTCATCACCGAGATGAGCTCACGCCGCCCCTCGGGCGACACGTTCCCGTGAAGTAGTTCGCGAAACGCTTGGCGGACTTCGTCGAACACGGCGGGCTCGGGTGAACGGGACCTGGCTGCAGGCCGATACGTTACGCCCGTACGCTAGCCTCAGGCAACCGAATTGCGAGACGATCGGCGTTCAGAGCGCCGTGCGTGGTTCCCGTCGCCCGAAGCCCGAAGCCTGAACCCTGAATTCAGGACGCAAACCGCCAGCGAACATCGGCGGTGACTGCGCGGAGCAGGCGATCGGGAGACTCCCGACCGGGAAACAGGAACCGGTCACTCACGTCATTGAGCGCCGCGCGGATACGGGGTAAGCGCTCGGCGACCGCCGAAAACAGCCCTTCCATCCCGTACTGCTTCGCCAGGCGGTGTTGAGCCGCCAGCGCAAACCCGCGCTGACCCATTTCGTCGAAGTAATCCAGATCCGGCCCTCCACGACGGCAGCGGCGCTCCTCCACATGATCGGGAAACATGCCGCCGACCCAGAGGGCGTAGTTGCCAAGGTGTGTGCGAACGAGAAACCGACGGGTGGCATCGCCGTGATCAACGTCGGCCAGCAACGCGGCCAGCGTGTCGTAGATCTCGTCATCGGCGCCGCCGATCCGGTAAGCGTTGTCGTTCATCGCGAAATGCACGAGGATCGAGGCGACGTAGTCGGAGATGCCACGATCGTCCTCGTGCACCTGCCGGAGCGCGTGGCGCACCACCACGTAGCTGAACAAAGGCAACGACGCGTGAGCCGCCTGTCGGGACTCGACCAGCGCCTCGGGCAGCCGAGGATCATCGAGCAGTGCATCCAACCCCTCTTGCCTCAGCGTCTGTTCCGCCTGGGCATAGGCAGTCTCGGAACCACGTGACACCAGCCGCAGCGCCAGCTGCGCATCGTCACGGGAGAGACGTTGTCGGATGTTTGCCAGAATCATCGGAATTCCTCCGGCCGCAGGCCCTGCCTCACCACCAGCACCAGCAAGCAGTACTGGTAAACAGCAAGAAGCAACGAAGCTTGTTCAATTGAGACGACTGTCTTTGGTACTGGTTGCGCCTCCCCGATGATCCCGGGGCTGCGTTGCC
>DATMBT010000066.1:0-8127 GCA_035559475.1 Gemmatimonadaceae bacterium | reverse complement strand
ACCTGACCGAAGTCGGGGTTCACGGTCGCGTCCAGCGTAACGTTAGGCGTGATGCCCAGTTTCAGGTCTCCGCCAATCGAGACATCCGATTCGCGGCTGAAACCGGCTGGCACGCGTACGCGCTGCTGGTTCTTGGCGACGACGTAAGGGGTGACCTCGAGCCGGCGGTCAGTGGTGATGCCTTGCAACCCGGTCAGGCGGCCGAGCTGGGAGGAGATGCCACTGCGTTGCGGACTCCAGAGTGGCCAGGAACTGCGCTCCCGGTAGCGCTCGATGTCGCGCCAGATGCCGAAGCCGAACGTGTGCACATCGGCCGGCGCATAACGAAGCTGTGAGAGCGGGATGCGGAACTCCGCCACCCAGCCCAGCGAGTCCACCACGGTGGCGACATCCCACACGCCGTTCCAGGACCCGTCTTCGTTTCCGTCGTTGCTCATCGCGAAGTCGCGCTTCACGCCGTCCGGGTTCACCGCGAACTCGAACCCGCTTCGCTTGTCGTCGTAGGAGTCGATCAGGAGCTTGATCTGGTCCGATGGCCCGCGCTGGTCCCGACGCGAGAGTGCGTGCATGATGCTGTCGGGATGCGGGTCGAACATGCGCACCAGGACGTACAGGTTCTTCTCGTCGTACGTGACCTGGAATTCGGTGTTGTGCGTGGGATCGACGTCCACCTTGGGCTCGAACTGGCGGAAGCCGGAGAATCGCGGCGCATTCTGCCACGCGGGGTCGTCCGTTCGGCCATCGATGCGCGGAGGCTCAGGGGCGCGAACCGCTGACGCCGTGGCGACGGCGGAACTCGTCGAAGCGACCGGCCGAGTGGTTGGTTGCGCGGCTTCCTGGGGAACCGCGGTTGCGACGACGAGCGAGGCGATGATGAGGCTGGGCATTGTCTCGGTCCGGGGTCAGTTAGCTGAAGCGCCGGGTTGGACAGGCGATGTTTTCGTTTGGTTGCGCAGATGGGATGAGCCGTTATGCACACGGCTTGCGTCACGAAGGCGCGACGAGCCCGGCCGCTGGAGGCCGTTGGAACGAGGTCAGGTTCGCTATGCTACTCCGGTAGCACTATGCTACTACAGTAGCATAGTACCGGGACCGCCGTCAAGCTGCCTTACGAGGGCATGACGACGGTGTTTCAATCCGCGCGAATGGCCGTCAGCGGGTCAACCCGGGTCGCACGCCGCATCGGGATCAGGCACGCCGCGGTCGCTACGAGCGCGATGACGGCGACAACAGTACCAAACGTCGCCGGATCAACGGGGTCCACACCGTAGAGCAGCGACCGCGTGATGCGTGAGAGCCCCAGTGCGCCCACCACGCCGACGGCGATACCGACGCCCGCGATTCCGATGCCCTGGCGGAGCACGAGGCCGATGACCTGGCCGTTGCCTGCACCCAGGGCCATCCGGATCCCGATCTCGCGCTGCCGCTCCGAGACCATGTACGACAACACGCCGTACGTTCCGATCGCCGCCAGCAGGAGCGCCACCACGGCAAAGATTCCGAGCAGCAGCGAGAGGAAACGCTGGCGCGTCAACGAAGCGCCGACGACATCGTCCATCGTGCGCAGTTGAATGATCGGAAGTCCTGGATCAACTCCGGAGACGACGGACCGTATGGAAGGCAGCAGTGCCGATAACGGCCGCGACGCTTCCAGCACGAGGTTCATCTGCCGGGGTGCAAATCCGGCGATACGTGGAGCCTGCTCAAAATTGAAGTAGAGCTCAGTTCCGGATGGAGCCTCGAGTCCACCCTGCTTCACGTCTCGCGACACCCCGACGATCGTGAACATCGGTGTGTTAGGCCCGAAGGACGGGTTCACGCGCCGCCCAATCGGATTCTTATCCTTGTAGAATCTCTTCGCGAGTGCCTCGTTGATGATCGCGACGGGCCCGCCGATCGCGTCGCCGGCTTCGAACGCCCGACCCGCCGTGATGTCGATGCCCATGGTCTTGAAGTAGCCGTTCGAGACAACCTGGTAGTAATCCACGTTCGCCGGCGGATCGCCCGGCCCTGGGCTGTAGCCCTCGAAGTTGGTGTCGTTCGCGTTGACCGGCCGCTGCGGCGGCAGTCCCTGCATCGCGGACACGCGCTCGACGCCGGGGATTTCATCCAGCTTGCGCGACACCTCGCTGATCACGTCAACGACGCGCTGGGAATCCGGATACGTCGCCTGGGGCAGCACGAGCCCGAACGTGATGCGGTTTTCGGAATCAAATCCGGCGTCCACACTCGTCAGGTTCCTGAAGGTCTTGATCAGCAGGCCGGCGCCGATGACCAGCATCACGGCGAGCGCGATTTCGGCGACGACGAGTCCGCGGCGCACGCGGTTCCTTCCGCTTCCCGCGGTCGCACGCTGGCCCCCTTCCTTTATGGAGAGGCTGACGGCCTGGTCTCCCATGTGGAGCAGCGGAGCAAGGCCGAACACCAGGCCCGTCAACAGTGCCACGCCTACCGTGAAGCCGAGGACGACCGGATCGAGTGTGATTTCAGACGCACGCGGAACGCTTTCGGGATTGGCGGCCAGCAGGGCCTTGAGGCCCCAGAACGCCAGCGCCAGTCCCAGGGCGGCGCCAAGCAGCGACAGCACGGTTCCCTCGGTCATGAACTGGCGGAGGATGCGCGTCTTGCCCGCGCCTAACGCCGTGCGCACCGCGAACTCCTTGTGGCGCGACTCAGCGCGTGCCAGCAGCAGGTTCGCCACGTTGGCACACGCAATCAGGAGCACCAGGGCGACCGCGCCCTGCAGCACCCACAGCGCCTTCCGGACGTTCCCCACGACTTCATCCCGCAACGGAGCCATCTGGACGCGATGGGTCGAGTCGTTGGGCACATGGGTCGCCGGCCACCATTGACCCCACTGCTTCAGCATGAGCTGCAGTTCGGCGTTGGCCTGCGCCGCTGTCACGTCCGGGGCCAGGCGGCCGACGAGATACAGAAAGTGCGAGCCGCGATTCTGCCGGTTGGTGGGATCGAGCGTAAGTGGAATCCAGAGCTGCGACTTCGAGTCATGCAGGTCGAAGCCGGGTGGCATCACTCCGAGCACGGTGCGCTGCCGTCCCTGGATCATGACGGCCTTGCCGACGATTGACGGATCGCCGCCGAACGCGCGCTGCCAGAGTTCATGTGAAACCACCACGACGGGGTCTGCTCCGGGACGATCCTGCTCCGCGGTGAACACGCTGCCGCGCAGTGGCCGAACGCCGAGGACGTCGAACATGTTCGCCGTGACGAACGCCGCATTCACGCGCTCGGGCCGGTCGCCCTCGCTCAGGTTCTGCGCCCCTGTCGTGTACGCGGCGACGTGTGAGAAGGACTTCGAGCGTTCCGTGATGTCGAAATACTCGGGCGGCGAAATCCAGAACTTGCTGAAGTTGAGGGTCGGGAACTGGCTCGTGATGAACATCAGCCGATCAGCACCTGGATAGGCGAGCGGCTTCCGCACCACGCCGTTGATCACGCTGAAGATCGCGCTGTTGGCGCCGATCCCGAGTCCGATCGTCAGGACGGCGAGCGTCGTGAAGCCCGGTGACCGCCGCAGGAGTCGAAGGCCGTACCGGATGTCCTGCATGCCGGTGTCGAAAAATGATCCTTTTCTCACGTCGCGCACTTCATCCTTGATCTGCTCGACGCTCCCGGCTTCGAGTCGTGCCGCGCGTCGCGCCTCGTCAGGCGACATGCCCGCCTTGATCTTCTCCTCGGTGAGGAGGTCGACGTAGGAGCGCACTTCCTGGTCCAGGTCGCGCTCGACCGCGCCTTTCGCAAAGAGGTTCTGGAAGAAGGACATATCAGGTTGCCTGCAGGGCGAAAGTGATGGCGAGGGCGATGCGTTTCCACTGTCCGATCTCGGATTCGAGCTGCCTCCGGCCACGCGCGGTGAGCCGGTAGTACTTCGCCTTCCGGTTGTTCTCGGAGGCTCCCCACGAAGACGCGAGCCACCCGGCGTCCTGCATCCGGTGCAGGGCAGGGAACAGCGATCCCGGTTTCACGTTGAACGTGCCGCGCGTGATCTGCTCGATGCGTCGCGACACGCCCAGTCCGTGCAAGTCACCGAGGGCGAGCGCCTTGAGGATCAGCAGGTCGAGAGTGCCTTGCAGCAGGTTCGTGGATTCAGTAGCCACGATGATCGCGATTGGGGTGAATCGATAGGAGGGCGGACCTCCTATAGAATGTCAATACGACACTCAACGTTGCTGAAGGGTTTAGAGTTTCAGTTACGACGATACCCGCGGGTACGGCCGGAACACGGATGACGCGGGCTGTACGGATGAACGCCGTTGAGCAGTCGGGGGAGGCTGATCCGTGTTCGCCTTACCTGCGGTAATCAGTCCCTGACAGCCGTAGTGATCACCCGTATGCGCGAGCGATAACGTGCCAGCAGGTAGGTAATGAAGTCGCCCACAATCGGGCTCGGCCGGCTGGTGCGTCGGGTGACTACACGCGCGGTCAGGATATGGGTCTGGGCATCCCAGACAATGTTGATGGCACCACGTTCATCCCTCGCGCTGTGCAGTTTCAGCCAGCCGGGATGGCGTCCCGGCGTCTGCATCTTGTCCAGGCGCAGCCCGAACTTTTCAAGGCGTGGATCGACGCCGATGGCTTCGCGCAGGCTTCCGCCGTGACTGCAAATCGCCGAGACGATGATCTGCATAAGAACGATTTTGCTGTGGGGAGACACCATCTGCCCGTTGCGAATATCGACCCGGCTCGCGTCAGGCGGAAGTTCCTGCTACGTCCAAATGACGGAACCCCGGGGAACACGGATAACTCGGGTCGAATGGATGAACGCCGTTGAGCAGTCGGGAGAGACTGACGAAGGGCTCACGGCAAGTCGGCAGTGTTCTGCCCTACCTGCGGTAATCACTCCCTATGGAATCCGGTTGAAGGTCACGCCCTGAAGTTCGATCGATCGCGCAGGTCCCTGGCCAGCGAAGCTGAACGCAACGGTGTTTCCGCTGCCTGCGATTTCGATGCGCAGTTGGTCGCGGGACGCGTCGAAGATCTCCACAGGCCCTCGCAGGACTCCCCAGCCGTATTCCAGTCGCCCGTCACGGAGCGTGAACGTGACTTCACCGTACGACGGCTCGGAGAAACGGCCAACGAAGTCGCTCAGCGGCCGTCGCAGTGATTGGCGTTGGCGTTGTGCGCGCGTGGAGTCAGTGATGGCCGCGGCGCGTCTGGCGGAATCGAGTCGCGCGCGAAGCGTACTCAGTCGCTCAGCGGCACGCGAACGCGCATCGGGTCGCCCTGCTTCGAGGTCGTACGCGAAAGCAGCGATGACATCCGTGAGCGACGAGCCAAAGCCGCCGGTTGACATGGCTACCACACCGATGCGACGTCCGGGGAGAAAACTGAGATGCGACCGCGTGGTGTGATAACTGCCGAATCGGCTCACCATGCGCTGTCCTTCGTACGAGCCGATGTCCCATCCGGCGCCCCAGCCATCGCGGTCGAACATCGCAAAATGCTTCGCCTGGGCGAGCGTCTGGCGGGCAATCAGTTTGTGGCTGAGTGCAACGGCGGACTTCGGGTATACCTGGCGCCCGTCGATGCGACCACTGTCCATCTGCACGATGGTCCACCGCGCCAGGTCGTTCAGCGTCGACAGGTGGCCTCCGGCGGAGTTCATCGTTGCGTCGACTTTCTGGAACGGCTCCGTCACGAAACTTCCATCGGAACGGAGCCGATGTGGGCGGGCAATGCGGCGCGGATCGAGTCCGGACACACGGGCGTACGTCTCGTGCAAACCCGCCGGAGCATATACCGCCTGCTCCAGGTATCGCCTCCATCCTTCGGGTTGTCGCGTGTCGATCACCATGGCCGCGACGTTGTAGCCGAAGTTGCTGTAGACGAGATCCTTCGTGCCGGTCGGCGTCGCGAGGACCAACAGCTCCGGCCAGCGCGCTTCTGGAATTGCCCCTGAGAATGCCGCGCTCGAGACGACCGCGTTGTCGTTCAGGTAATGCGTGTGCGAAAGGAAGTGGGCGAGCGTCAACTGTTCTGCGTGGGCGCCGCTATGCCACCGGGCTTTCGGCAACAGTGATGTGATTGGAGTGTCGAATCGCACTACGCCGCGATCGGCGAGTAGCGAGATACCAAACCCGGTGAATGATTTGCTCGTCGATGCGATGTACCAGAGCGTCTGGTCATCCGCGCGCACTCCCAAACTTGCGTCGGCCATTCCGTAACTCCGGGCAAGGACGACACGACCGTCCATGGCGATTGCGACGCCGAGTGCTGGAGTCACGCCATCGCGCACGGCGATGGCTGCCAGGGAATCGACCGCACTGGAGATCGTCGAGGCGTCAGGACGCTGCTGCTGCGCCGTGCCTCCGGCGACAGGGTGCAAGACGAGCAAAAGTCCAGCGAGCACCAGGTTGAGTCGCCACATCTGATCGCTCCGAGGCAGGATGTTCAATCAGTCGCGAGCAGCCCGACGGGTCTTGCGCGTCTTTGGTTTCCGTGGCGGGTCGACGGACGTCGGGATTTCGTACCAGATCTCGACGTCGTAGCCGTCGGGATCCTTGAAGAACACGTACGGCTCTCCAGGAATGAAGTCACCCGTCCCGGTGATCGAGCCTCCGGCGGATCGAATCGCGTGCCGCGCTTTCTCGATGTCTGCGGCTCGCTGGAGCCGGAATCCAAAGTGCACGACACCGCCCTTCTTCCCGGCGCCGCGCGCGCGCCGTTCGAACACCAGGACGTCCCGGCTCCCGGGAGTCTGCGCCTGGACGAACTGTTCGTCCTCGTAGACGGCGATCACGCCGAACACCGCCTGGTAGAAACGCAATGATCGCTGCGGGTCCTTCACCGCAAGGGCAATGTGGGTGAGCCCCCATGTGGGTACGGAAACGGCTCGCATCGTGAATGGGCGAAAGGGTGAGTCGTCAGGCGGCCCGCGACGCCAACATACCGTGAACGGCCATGCTGGACCAGCCGCTCGAGTCTGCATCCACACACCCCTGGTCGCTCGGTCCCGCCTAACGCGCACGCCGGTTCGCGGCGGCCATGCATAACGCGGACGTGCTCGTCTCAGGAAAAATTACATCGGAAATGGCGCATCGGGACAACTCGCGGGTACAGGGGGCACTCAGGACTCGTGCCCGGCCGCAATGGGACCAATGGTGCAGTGACGGTGCCAGCCGTGGTCGGCGCGAAGGCGAATCCATAACGACTCAGCCGTGGGCAGGCGTCCCACCACGTCGTACGCGTCCCAGGGGCCTGCGTTCGACGCCGGAGTCACGGTGACGGGGGGAGATCATGACGTTACGCGAATTCACTCGATGGGCGATCGGTGGCGGCTTTGCTGCCGTTCTCTGCGCGAGTGCTACGGTCCAGGCGCAGTCGGACACCACGCGTCGGGACACTACCCGCGCCCGATCGACCCAGCGCATCCCGATCAGGAAGGAATCGCAGGGCACAGTGATCCCGACGACCACCCGGGCACAACGGGATTCCATAGCGAAAGCCGATTCGGTGACGAGGGCAAGCCAGGCACGCAATGACTCGATCATGGCGGCTGAACGCGCCCGGATGGACTCGATCGCCGCCGCCGAGCGTGCTCGCGCCGACGCGATGAGAGCTGACTCGCTCGCTATTGCAATGCGCAGGGACTCCGTCGCCCGCGCCGAGCAGGCGCGCGCGGACTCCATTTCGCGGGCAGAGGCGGCGCGTACTGACTCGATCACGAGGGTAGATCCCGCAGCGGGCGCGGCCATCGTGAACGAACAGAATACCTCGAACAGGAGTTCCAGCCTCGGCAGTTTCTACTACGGCCTGGCGGCCGGGGCCGCCAACCCGATCAGCGATGTGGAAGACCTGGGTTATGGCACCGGGTGGAACGTCTCGGTACCGCTCGGGTGGCACAATCCGTCCAGCTTGTTCGGGATCCGGCTGCTGCTGGGGTACAGCCAGTTCACCGGTGAGGGGTTCACGACGGGAGGCGCCACGCCCGTGGTGCTCAACAATGCCGATCCCAAGGTGTATTCGGCAGAACTGACGCTCAACATGCGGTTCCCGTTCAATGAACGGAAAACGTCAGCAATCTACCTGCTCGGCGGCGGTGGCTTCCACATGTTCAGCAACTTCGGCGAGAACTCGACGTTAGGCGCCTACCTCGGCAACGACCTG
>DATMBT010000065.1:0-2184 GCA_035559475.1 Gemmatimonadaceae bacterium | reverse complement strand
CGCCAGCAGGGCCACCCGTTTCGGCTGTGCGAGAACGGTGCGGATTTCTGGACCTTCGGAGCGCACCAGGTCCAATGCGCCGAGCGCTCGAAACCGGATCATGTCGTCCTCGCGAGCCCTCTCCCTCCCCCTCCCCTGAGCGGTCAACCAGGGAGGAGGAACAGGGGAGAACATACGGACAGAATCGGATGGCAACTAGGTCGCGCGGTTCCGGTCCATCCGGTCGAACGACCTGCACTCCGCCGATTCTGCAACAATCTGCCCGTTCCCTTACATGGTGCGCCAGTGACGCGCCGGGTCCCGGTACACCGTCCTTTTCATTTCCACACACCGCTGGCCAATGGAACGGGCCACCACGCATGACATCACCGCTCGAGCTGGAACCCCGCATCAATCGCTGGCCGTTCCTTCGCGTTCGCCACGATCCAGCCCGTCAGGTACATCCACTTCGTCATCCGGGTGAGCTTCGCGTAGTCGATGCGATCGGGATTGTCACGCGGCGTGTGATAATCGTCGTGCAGGTTGGTCGAGAAGAACAACGCCGGCACGTTGAGCCGCGCGTACGGCACATGGTCGCTCCTGAAGTACCAGCCTTCGGTGTGAGTCGGGCGATCCCACAACGAGTCGAGCACGAACTTGCCGGTCCGGTTGTTGGCGTCGAGCGCCATGGCGACCAGCGCCGCCGAGTTCCGGTGTGGAGGCTGGATGCCGAGAAGCGATGCGGTATCGGGATGGTTGCGACCGATCATGTCGCCGTTCAGCACTGCTGCCATCGATGCCAACGGCACCACGGGATGTGCCGCATGCCACAGCGAGCCTAACAATCCACGCTCCTCGGCGCCGTGATAGATGAACAGCGCCGAGCGTTTGGACGGCTGCTTCACCCACGCGCGTGCGATGGCAAGGAGCGCGACGCTCGTCGAGCCGTTGTCGTCGGCACCATTCCAGATGGAGTCGCCAGCAACCGTAAAACGAACGCCGTCGTGGTCCTGGTGGGAGCTGAAGACCACATACTCGTTGCGGAGCGTGGGGTCGGTTCCGCGCACGACGCCAATGATGTTCACACTGGGCGCGTCGAAGCTCTCGCTCCGCAGATGAATCTCGACGCCCTGCCCGTCCTGTCGCAGCTGGTCGAGCGCCGAACGATGAGCGAAGAGAATGGGAACGGCTTGCGGAGCCTGCGTCGCACCGCCACCACGACCGCCGCGACCTCCTCCTCCACCACCACCGGCGCCGCGCCCGGCGGGGGCGAACCGGTTTGCGCCACCAATCACGGTGTAGGCGCCGCGCGATTGCAACTTACCGACGGCGTCAAACATCATCTCGCCTATCGAATCGGCAACGACAATCACGGCCGCTGCTCCGCGCCGGGTGAGCGCCCCGCTCTGCATGGTGATCCCCTGTCGTACCGCGCGGTATTCAGGCGTGTTGGTTGTGGTGCGGGTGCCCTGTGCGGTGGGACGCAAGGTCACGACGGCCACGCGACCGCGCACATCGATGGTGCTGTCACTTCCGTCGCCTGCAAATACGGTGGTTCCCACCACATCACCAGCCGTGTTCGACGCCGGTGCGATATCGGTCCACAGTTCAAATGGCTTCCCGCCAACACGTACGCTGCTGCCAGTGGTTGACAGTCGCGTGCGACGCATGTTGAACCACTGGAAAAACGTGCCTTCCTCACCCATGGGCGCGAGGCCGATCTTTCGAAGCTGCTCGGCGGTCCATATCGAGGCGCGCATTTCATCCAGCGTGCCCGCCTCACGCCCGCGCATGGCATCACCCGCCATGGCGAACAAGTCGGTGCGAAGATCCTGTTCGCGGATCGTCTGCATTGCCGACGGAGTCGGAACACTTTGCGCCTGCGCCCCCAGCGTCACTACGCAGGAGATCAGAACCGATCGGAATCTCACGTTGCCTCCATGGAGTACACGCAGCGATTAGCGACTAGCGATTAGCGATTCGCGATTAGCGATTGGAGAATAGCGAATAGCGATCAGTAGTCGAGTCCCGCCGTACTCGCTTCTCGCTTACCGCTAGTCGCTAGTCGCTAGTCGCCAGTCGCTTGCTTGCCGCTAGTCGCTAGTCGCTCCCTTCAAGCACCAGCGACCCCTCCAGCACCCGCGTAATCCCCTGCTGCGTCTCGATCAGCAACGCGCCGTCAGACGCGATGCCCTGCACCCGGCC
>DATMBT010000064.1:0-2184 GCA_035559475.1 Gemmatimonadaceae bacterium | reverse complement strand
GGTGCCGTCGACGCCGCCGATAACGTAGAGCCAACCACCCGTCGTGACTGTGTCGATCGCCGCCGTATACGCTGAGGCGGCGGCCGCGGCGTGGTATGCGCGGGGCGCCGGCAGGTCGGGCATTGGAGTCCACGCTGACAGCGCGCCCGATTGCTGTGCCTGGGCGCGATAAACCAGCGAGGTGGCCGTGTTCGTCTGGTCCGCGGCGCCACCAACGACAAAGACGTAGTTCGCCGTGTTGATCGCGCTGTTCGCTGGGGGCACGAACAGTGCGCCGAGCCCCTGCAGCGGTTGGGGCAGGTCGACCGTGCGCGTCCAGTTGATCACGCTGGGACTGAAGGTCGCGCCGGTGATGAGGTTGAAGGCGATCGACGCCGTGGTGCCGGTCGCGGTCTGGACGGTGATACCGGAGGTGTTCGGCGTTCCCGACGGCACCGTTGTCACGATGTAATTGTTGGTCCAGTCGTTGGCCGAATCGGCGATCACTGCCTGGATCGGCGTGCCGCCGGACCCGGCGAAGAACACCTTGCCATGGCGCGCGTCGCCAAAGGCATCGCCCTCGATGAGTACCGTCATGCCGATGAGCCCCGTCGGCTTCGTGACGCCGTTTACGCGAGTGACCGTCGGTGCGACCACCTCGAATGCGGCGAGGAGTGTGTCGGTTCCCCCGTCGCGATTGACCACGCGGACGTCGTAGCGCGTTCCCAGGACGAGCCCTTCCGGGGCAGTGGCGTAGAGCACTCCGCTCTGTCGCTCGACCTGCGGCGATGCGAGTGCTCCGAAGTAGACGCGGACCGAATCGTTGGCGAAGGCGGATCCATTCAAGCGCACGAGCGTGCCGACGGTTCCACGCGACGGACTGATGGAATCGAGAACGGGTGGTACGATGACTGGCGCGGCCGCCTTGTCACCGCCGCAGGCGACAAGCGCGACCGCGGCTACGATGATGAAGGACGCATGCTTCATGACAGCTTTTGGGGCGATGGTTTGAACGGTAAGCGGCGGCCAGGGGCCCGATGCATCCTCCCCCGCCGCACATCCGTAGAGCGACGAAGGTGCGTCGTCCGGGTCACTGCCTGGACACGTATCGCGCCGCTTCCCCCACGCAACGGTGACCGGCGTCACCATCAGCCATCGCGGGCGCTCCGCTTTTCGCCTTGCCCCCGATCGGCGTTAGGCGCGCTCGCGGAAGTAGGTGATCATGTCCGTGCTCGCCGCTGGAGCCGCGCCGAGCTGGCGGAGGAGGGTGGTGACCTGACCGCGGTGATAGGTCGCGTGGTTCACCACATGGACCACCATCTCCCACAGAGTGGACGTGCCCGGCTTCCCACTCAAGAGCCTGTAATCGAGCGCACGGCTCAGCCCTTCAGGCCCCGCCGCGCCGAGGTACGCGCGTACTTTTCCCTCAAGGTCGGACCACCGCGCGCGAAGCGTGGCGGGATCCGGAAGGTCCTCGGTCGGGAAGCCCGTCGGTGATTCGCCATTCCATCTGGAATACCAGATCCACTCGGCCCCGTAGGTGTGATTGAGCGTATCGCGGACCGATGAGAAACTGTTGCCCATCGGACGTGCGTACTGCTCCGCGCTGAGTGCCTCGACCGCCGCGATCACGCGGTCGCGCGCCCAGTAGTGGAAGTCGATCAGCACGCGGGGATAGTCGCTGGTCATGGCACCCGGGCTCGAATGAAGTGACAAGACGTTGTCGCGAAATGGAATCGAAAAATGCACAGGTCAGCAACAACGCTGGTAGCACCGCCCGTTTCCTTCGTTGCGCCGGGCTTCTCCGTTCATGCTTCACCGCTGTTCGTCCGAGGAGTTGCCGAGCGCCGTGTCGGGGCTGCATGCCAGAAAAGGTTCATTGCGCTCGCCGTGTTTCGGTGTATCTTCGGTATCCCTTCGTCGAAACTGTACGGCCTCATTCGACGATGAATCAGGGGGGCGAGCGGTCACTGCTCGCTTCCAGCGGTCACACCGCGGGAGGATGTGATGCAGTTCGCTGAGCGGTTCATTCGCCGGCCTGTGTTAGCCAGCATGGTGAGTCTTGGACTCGTGCTGGTCGGCGTCATCGGGTATTCACGATTGCCGGTCCGCGAATTCCCGGACGCCGACTCACCGGTCGTTACCGTTACCACGCTGCTTCCTGGCGCCAGTCCGCAGGTCGTTGAGTCCGCGGTGACCGACGTG
>DATMBT010000063.1:0-3857 GCA_035559475.1 Gemmatimonadaceae bacterium | reverse complement strand
TTGGCGTCCATCGCATAGTCGAAGTGCAGTCCGAGCTTCTTCTCCGTGTTCACCGTTTCGAGCAGGTCACCCATCTCGGTGGAAAGGCGACGGGATCCGATCAACTGGACGTATCCCTCCCCGCCGCGCAGTTCCTTCCCTTCCAGGTCCTCGCCCGTGACATCGGTGGCTGCGCCGCGACCAACCATGTCCATGTTGAGTTGGCCCACGATGGAGTCGCGCGGCACCGTCGGGTGGGCCGTGAAATAGCTGGCACCCCAGAGTCCCGCCTCCTCACCGGTATGCCAGACGAAGAGGATTGATCGCTTCGGCTTCTGTGTGCCCTTCGCGAACTGCTCCGCGATTTCGAGGACCGTCATGGAGCCCGACCCATCGTCGTCCGCGCCATTGTTGATCGAATCGAGTCGCGGCGAACTGATGGCCCGCAGGCTATCGAGGATGGACTTCACCCGAGCCACCTCTTCAGGGGTGGCCGGCCGCGGGTCGCTGTCCGCGCCCTGGGGACGCACGACCTGCATGAACGCCTTGATTGAATCGTGGTCAACCGGTTGCTGGCGCAACGCGAGGTGATCGTTATGCGCCCCGATCGCGACGTATTGCCCCTTGAGCTTCGGGTCTGAGCCCGGCACGATCGCGACGACGTTGCGCCCGGGCTTCGACGTGTCATGGAAGTTGACACCACCGGCCACCTCCTTCCCGGTCAACCGGTTTGTCCAGGTCGACGCAGGGCCCAGCATGGCCTCGGCAACCGCGCGCGTGACGTTCAGTGTCATGGGCACGCTGTCCTCGAGGAAGACCGTTCCGGTGCTCGCAAACGCGCTGCGGAGCGCCGCCGGCGGCAGGACCTCGCCAACCACCACCACGTTGGCCGCCGCGACCGCCCGCATAGCCAGCCACTGCTGGTAGCCATTGGAGACCACGAACTTCTGGACGTCACTTCCGGGTGGGAGGCCACCGGGCACGAACACCAGCACTTTCCCCCGCGCCGAGTCAACCGGAATGTTGGCGGTGGTATCCACCCAGGCGCCCACAAACAGAGGGACGGCACTCGTCAGGGGCTTCTGGAAACCGGCCGCACTTGCCGTGAAATCCGTGCCCGCGCGGAACGTGACGTCGCCAACGCTCAGTGTGGACGCGGAATCGAGCTGGCGCGTGAACAGCGGCAGCTTCTGGAAGTACGTGCCATTGTCGCCAGCGGGCTGCAGGCCGAGGCGCCGGACTTCACTCTCGATGTACGCCGTGCCCATGTCATTGTAGATGGTCCCGACCTGACGCCCCATCATCGAGTCGTCCGCAAACTTGTAGAGTCGGGTCATGAGGTCAGCCGGCGTGATGTCGGCGACCGTCGCCGGGCCGGCGTATTTGCGTGGCAGCGGCGCGGCGCGCTGCGCCACGGCCGTCATGGAGAAACCGGCAAGAGCGACAGCCGCAAACGACGTCGCACGAAAGATTCTGGAGGTATGCATGAGGTGTCGGGACTGGGCGAGCCGGAGTGTACCCGGTCGCGCCGTGGTAGGGTCCTGAAGACTCATCGCAGGCCATATGAGTCGCAAGGACACAGGGGTAGAACGATCTCGGCGACGATCAGGCGAGATCGTGGTAGTCGCGGCCACGCCACGAGACGGGGCGGCGCCAGGTCGATGCTGCCACACGCCACACAGCCGCGGGGTCAGCCAGCCAGCTCAGGACGTAAGGCACGCCACGCTGCTCGTAAGAGCCTGCCACCGCGGCAAGCAGCCCGAACCTAACGAGCAGCAGCAGCACGTTGGTCGCGACGATGGCGGTTGGCACGGGAAGGACCAGGGCCAGCAGCAGCAGCGGCACCGGCAGCGCCTGGGCCAGTGCGAGGAACAGGACATCCAGCCACTGCCGGCCGGAGGTCGTCGTATCCGCCAGGTCAACCGACCGTCCCCACTCGCGCCACATCTCACCCGCGGAACGATAGGCTCGCACACGGTACAGGCGACGGCCGTCGAGGAACGCGGCGCGCACGCCCGCTTTCGCGTAGTGACGAGCGAGCCAGACATCGTCCGCAAAGGACGCGCGAGCCGGCGCGTAGCCGCCATGCTCGAGGAGGGTGTCCCGCCTGACGAGAAAACATTGCCCGTTCGCCAGCAGCCCGTCTGGTGACGGCGTTGGACCGGGCGCACCTGTGCGGTACACCAAAGTCATGAGGAGCGCCGGCTGGAGCCATCGCTCCCAGGGCGTTTGCCCGGCGAACGTTGGCGAGAACGACACGAGTTGCCGTCCGTGTGCGCGCGCCGCCGCGACCACCCCCGCGATGAGCCCCTCGTTCGCCTCCGTGTCCGCATCAACGCCAAGCACCCATTCACCGCGCGCGAGCGAAAGCCCGTGCTGCAGCGCCCACACCTTCCCGATCCAGCCGCGAGGGAGCGGTGGTTCACGCTCGAATCGGATGCGGTGATCCCTCCGTGCCGCCTCCTCGACCAGCGCCTGCGTCGTGTCCTGCGAACCGCCATCCACGACGATGACTTCCATGAGGGGAGGTCCCTGGCGTTGTAATCCAGCCAGGCACGGCCCAAGGCGATGCGCCTCATTCAGCGTGGGAACAATCACCGACACGGTGGTGTCGGTGATCGGTGGCGCCGGCGCAACCGGAGCGACTCGATGGATACCCGGCAAAAGGCGCCGCAGCAGGAATACCGCTGCGACGCCCTGGGCGACGCCTAACGCGAACCAGCCGGGTTCAGGAATCAGGGACCGGGGACTCGATGACGCTATTTCCCGCGGTCGAACGAGGTGGCCGCGGCTCCCGTCGGCTTGAGCCAGTATCCGAACCACTGACGCAGCCTCCCCAACCGATCCACCAGCAGCCATGGCTCGCCGGTGCGCGACAGGTCATGCGTGGAGCGCGGATACCGCACCAGCTCCACCGGCACGCCCTGCTTCTTCAATGCCATGAACCATTGCTCGGCATCCGACATCGGCGTGCGGTGGTCTTCTTCCGACTGCACGATCAACGTGGGCGTGCGGACCTTGTCGACAAAGCGGATCGGCGAAAGGTCGTCATAGACCTTTTCGTTGTCCCACGGCTTGCCGAAGAACTCGAACTCGGTGAGACCCGGCACGTCGCTGGTGCCCCACCACGACCACCAGTTCGAGATCATGCGATCGGCCTGCGCCGCCTTGAACCGCGTCGTCTTCGTCGTGATCCATGCGGTCATGAACCCGCCGTATGACCCGCCGGTGACGCCCATTTTCGTGGAATCCACGTCGGCGCGCACGGAGGCGAGGTCGACGGCCTTCATGAGATCCTGGAAGTCCTCGAGGCCCCAGCGTCCGCGCGTGGAATACGTGAAGTCACCACCGTAACCGCTCGAGCCGCGCGGGTTGGTGAACAGCACCCACATGCCGGCGCCGGTGATGTTGTGGAACTCGTCGAACCAACCCTCACCGTATGCGCTGTGCGGACCGCCGTGGATGTACAGCACGAGGGGGTACTTCTTGCCTGGCTGGTATCCGGCCGGCTTCTGCAACCACGCCTCGATCTCCAGGCCACCGACTGACTTGTAGGTGAAACGTTCAGCATCCGGCCACTCGACTTCGGTGTTCAGCTTGTCGTTGAAGCTCGTGAGCTTCGTTTCGCCCGTTCCGTCAGCATTGGCGATGTAGAGCTCCGTCGGCTTCGTGATGCTGGTCGATACGTACGCGACTTTCGCCTGCTTGTCGTCGGTGGAGAATCCATTGATGCGACGGCGGCCACCGATGATCTCCGTCATCTGCTTCGTGGAAGGATCCAGCCGGTAGAGACCAGTGCGACCACCAACGGCCGCGGCGACCATCAACTGGCCGCTGGGTGTCCACCAGTATTCCTGCGGTTCGTATTGCCACGAGCC
>DATMBT010000062.1:0-9174 GCA_035559475.1 Gemmatimonadaceae bacterium | reverse complement strand
TGGCGGAACCTGTGGTTGCAAGTGGTGGACGGCGTGGTGTATGGGCTGGTGACGGGGGCGATTTTCGGGTGGCTGTGGCCTTAACAGACCGGATGTGGGAGGTGCGATATGGGAGAAACCTGATTACAACGGAATTCCGTTGAGATCTCTTTCCTCCCACAACCCACATCCCACATCCGCTGTCTCAACGCTCGCGAAATCGCGCTCGTAGCAGCAATTTGGGAGCACGAAAAAGCCCTCAGACTCTACCCAAGAATGCTGATGCGCCACTCATCCGGATTCCTAGTTGCGGCCTTGATTGCCGCCCCCACTCTCGTCGCCGCCCAAGGCATCGATTCCGCCACCATCGCGGGCATGCGATGGCGCAGCGTCGGTCCCGCGGTCTTTGAAGGACGCGTGGCCGACATCACCGGGATCCCGTTCCCGTCGCGAACCGTATTCGTGGCGCCCGCGGCCGGCGGCGTCTGGAAGAGCAACAATGGCGGCGTGACGTTCCGCCCCACCTTTGACGACAAACCAGTGTCGTCGATGGGAGCCCTCGCGGTCTCGCCATCGGACACGATGCAGGTCTGGGCCGGTACCGGCGAGCAGAACTCGCGCAACTCCATCGAACCTGGCGCCGGCGTCTACAAGTCCACCGACGGCGGCATTACGTGGCGCCTGATGGGACTCGAGAAGACGCAGCACATCGGCCGCATCGTCGTTCATCCGCGCAACCCGAACATCGTCTACGTCGCTGCACTCGGCGCCGCCTGGGCCACCAATCCGGAGCGGGGCTTGTACAAGACGGAAGACGGCGGGCAGACGTGGAAGCTCGCGAAGTTCGTCAGCAATCGCGCCGGCTTCATCGACGTCGCGCTCGACCCGTCGAATCCCGACGTGGTCTGGGCCACGAGCTACGATCGTATTCGCGGTCCGTATTTCCTGACGTCAGGTGGTCCGGGCTCGGCGCTGTGGAAGTCGACTGACGCCGGCGCGACGTGGACGGAAGTGAAGGGCAATGGCTGGCCCGAGACCCAGAAGGGGCGCATCAACATCTCCATCTTCCCCGGCGATTCGCGGATCATCTACGCGATGGTCGAGGCGGACTCCACGCCTAACACGAAGACGGGCCAGCCGCCGCAGCAACTGAAGAACGGTCTCTATCGCACCACCGACGGCGGCGCGAACTGGGAGAAGATGCACGACACGAACGTCCGTCCGTTCTACTACAACCAGGTGCGCGTCCATCCGCGCAACTCGAACCGCGTCTGGTTTACGTCCACCCCGATGCTGTTCTCGAACGATGGCGGTCGCACGGCACATGAAGCGGCGCGCGACGTGCACATCGACACGCACGCGCTCTGGATCGATCCGGGTGATCCGGAGCACATGCTCATCGGCAACGACGGCGGCGTCTACATCACATGGGACGGCGGCGGCGCGTGGGACTTCGGCGCGTACTTCCCCATCGGGCAGTTCTACGAAGTGAGCTACGACTTCCGCGTGCCTTACCACATCTGCGGCGGTGCGCAGGACAACGGGGCGTGGTGCGGACCGAGCCGGCGCAAGAACGGCAATGCGCAGAACAGCTACTGGTTCATGGTCACGGGCGGCGACGGCTTCTACACGCAGCAGCACCCGAAGGAACCGTGGATCGTCTGGTCCGAGTCGCAAGGCGGGAACGTCCAGCGCACCAACCTTCGAACGGGCGAAGGTGTGCCGCTCGCGAAGCCGGGGTATCGCAACCGATACCTCATGCTCGAAGACTCGATCATGATGGTGCGTGGTGACACCATGAAGCCGCCGACGCGCGATGTCGCGCGCCAGTTGACCGACATGCGGCAGCGGCAGGTGGCCGACTCCGTCGAATGGAGCATGCGGTACAACTGGAACACGCCGTTCCTGCTCTCGCCGCACAATCCGGACGTGCTGTACATGGGTGGCAGCCGTGTGCTCAAGTCCACCATGCGTGGCGACGGCCTCCAGCCCATCTCGCCTGACCTCTCGAAGAAGCAGTGGGGCAAGATCGACACCAGCATGACGAAAACGGGCGGCATCACGCGCGACGCGACCGGCGCCGAGACGTATGGCACGGTGGTGGCGTTGTCGGAGTCGCCGCGGAGACCGGGCTGGCTGATGGCAGGCACCGATGACGGCAACGTCTGGCTCACGCAGAACGACGGCCAGTCGTGGCAGCAGGTGCCCATGTCGCGTTTCCCGGGCATGGCCACTGGCGACATCTACACCGGCAAGTTCGAGCCGTCTCGCTTCGACGACAACACGTTCTATGTCACGTTCGACAACCACCGCAACAACGACTTCACGCCATACGTGTACGTGACGACGGACTGGGGGAAGAGCTTCAAGTCCATCGTGAACAACCTGCCGAAGGAAAGCCCGGCCGACTATGCGCGCGTGATCCGCGAGGATCCGGCCAATCGCGACCTGCTCTTCGTGGGCACGTCGCGCGCGGCCTACTACTCGGCCGACCGCGGCCAGACCTGGCAGCGCTTCATGAGCGGCATGCCTAACGTGCCGGTGTACGACCTGCAGATCCACCCGCGCGACCGTGAGCTGATCGCGGCAACGCACGGTCGCAGCTTCTGGATCGTCGATATCAACCCGCTGTCACAGATCGTCGGCAACTCACGCGTCATGGCGAACGCGGCGTACCTGTTTGCCCCGCGCGTCGCGTACGACTACGGCGAGACGAGCAACATGGGTGAGGCCGGATATGGCATCGGCCACAAGTCATTCCAGGTCCCCAGCCCGCCGCACGGCGCCGAGATCTCGTATCGCATTGGCGCAGGCGCGGCACCGGCCGCGAGTGGCGATGGCGCCGGCGCCCAGGGACGTGGTGGCCGCGGCGGTGGACCCCAGGCTTCGATCCTCATCTCGGATCCGCTGGGTGACACGGTGGCGGTCGTGAACGGCCCGGCGACGCCGGGGTTGCACAAGGTGTACTGGAACTTCCGCGGTCGCGCGGTGCCGGTGCGCGTCGCGTTAGGCCCGTCGCAACAGCGTGACAGCGCCAACGTCGCGCGCCGCATCACCTTCGTCTTCGACTCCGTCGGGCGTACGGGCTCGGTGCCACAGGCGTCGCTCGATCGCATGAAAAACGCGCTGCTCTCCGGCCAGGCGCCTGCGGCCGGCGGACGTGGCGGTGGTGGCGGTGGTGGCGGCGGACGTGGAGCCGCTGTGCCCACCGGTTGGGTCGATCGCCCGGGCGAAGGCACTGAAGTTCTTGGTGGCCGCGCAGGCGGTGCTGCCGGCGGCGGCCGCGGTGGCGCCGCGCCGAATGATCCGTACGCTGATTTCCCTGGCGGCGCGGAAGCGCTGGCCGTCCTGTTGCGCCCGAAGGGCGCGCCGGCCTTCACGGGTCGTGGAGGCGGTGCCGGTGAAATCGCACAGCGTATGTCCGCGCTTACCGGTGGTGGCGGTGGCGGCGGACGGGGCGGCGGTGGCGGCGGTGGTGGTGGCGCCGGCCCGGTTGCCTCAACGGGCGACTACATCGTCACGCTGACGGTTGGTGGACAGAGCTACCGGCAGAAGCTGCGTGTCGAGCGAGTGGATGGGTTTGGGGACTTGCCGCGCTAAAAAAAGGAGCTGAGTGCTGTGTGCTGGGTGCTAGGGCTGTTTGCTTCGTGCATGACTGGGTGCTGTACGCTTCCTGTCTCGCATGCAGCAAAAGGCTCTAGCACCCAGCACTAAGCACTAAGCGCAGTTTCTCAGCTGACCATTCCATTCGCAGGCATCATCGGCGACGCCCCAACGCGCACTTGCAACCGCACGTCGGCGCGTTGCTCGTTATCCAGCGAAATCCGCATCACGTACCCGCCGGCGGCATCGATCGGCAGGTCAACCGGCGCGATGAGCGGGAAGTCCATCTCCGTCACCGTCGGTGGTGGCGGCGTGATCTCGATCTGACCGCCGGAGTTCCACAACTCGTCGCCCGATGGGCTGATCCACTGCAGGGTCATCGTGTGGACGCCGATGTCGGTCCGGTTCCCCTTGAGGCGGACGACGAGATGGGCGCGCGGGTGGACGGCCGGCAGGGTTGCTACCTGCACAGCGTCAAACACGCCGAGGATGTTGAGCTTCCCTTCCTGGGAGAGGTTCGCCGCGTCGGCGAAGAGAGCGAAGGAGACGTGCATGGGGAAGAATACTACAGGGTCGAGGGTCGAGGGTTGAGGGTCGAGAGAAGGGGTGAGACTTCAGGTGAGAAACCGCAGCATCCTGATGCCTGAACCCTGAAACCTTCCCTCGACCCTCGACCCTCAACCCTCAACCCTCAAAGACGAGCCTCGTCCCTAAGTTTGTTGCATGCAATCCCGCCGCCGCGCCGCTTTCGTCACCGACGCGCTGCTCGTCTCCATGGCCCTCATCTGGGCCGTGAACTACAGCGTTCTCAAGTTCGGAACGCGACTCGTGCCCCCATTGGCGTATAACGGCGTCAGGATTCCCGCCGCCGCACTGCTGCAGTTCGGCGTCGCGCGCGCCATGCGGCTGGGACCGATCGCACGCCAGGACGCCATTCGACTCATCGTGCTGGGCATGCTCGGCAACGGTATCTACCAGGTCTTTTTCATCCTGGGGCAGGCACGGTCGCGCGTGGCGACCACGGTGCTCATGCTGGCATCAGGCCCGGCACTCGCCGCCATCCTCGGCCGGTTGCGTGGCTCAGAGCACCTGAGCCGCCGCTCCTGGTCGGGTATCGCGCTGCAGCTCGTCGGCGTCTTTTTCGTCGTGCTGGGAGCCGTGGGCTTCGGGGGGCGTGACAGCTTGTTAGGCAGCGTGCTGGTCTTCGCATCCTCCGTGAGCTGGGCGCTCTTCTCCGTCCTCGTGCAGCCGCTCACGACACGGGTGTCCGGGGTCCACGTCGGCGCCTACACGATGCTGGGCGGTGGGCTGGTCTCCCTGGTAGCGGGCCTCCCGCAGATCGCGGCAGTGGAGTGGGCATCGCTCCCGCCCGCGTTGTACTGGGCGCTCGTCTACTCGACCATCGGCGCCATGGTCATCGCTTACCTTTTCTGGTACCGGGGCGTGAAGGTGCTTGGGCCCACGCATACGTCCATGTATTCGAACGTGCAGCCGTTGCTCGCGATGCCGGTCGCCTGGCTCACGCTGGGTGAGTTGCCGACCCGCTGGCAGGTCGCGGGAGCCGCGTTCATCATGAGCGGCCTGGTGATCGCCCGGAGCTCCGCGCATGAACCCGAAGCCGGTTGAGCAGTGACTCGTCATCGACTCGTGTTGTTCGACATCGACGGAACGCTGCTGCACAGTCATGGTGCGGGCCGTCGCGCCATGGAGGCAGCGCTCATCGACGCGTTCGGGACAAAGGGATCTCCCGCGTACCGCTACGACGGCAAGACCGACCGGCAGATCGTCCGCGACCTGATGCGTGGCGCCGGGTTCGACGACCCGGCTATCGATGCCCGAATGCCGATCGTCATGGAGTTGTATGTCGCTGGCCTGCAGCGAGAGCTTGCGTCGCCGAGTGCGCGCGTCGAGGCGCTGACCGGCGTCATCGCGCTGCTCGATGCGCTGGTTCATCGCGCGCATTGCGTCGTGGGGTTGCTGACCGGCAACCTGGAGCCGGGCGCGCAGCAGAAGCTGACCGCTGCGGGAATCGCCTTCGATCGATTCGCAGTGGGCGCGTTCGGGTCGGACCACGAGATTCGCGCCGAGCTGCCCGCAGTTGCGCAGCGACGCGTGCGCGAGCGCCTCGGACTCGAGCTCGAGGGACGCTCGATGGTGATCATTGGCGACACGCCGGCAGACATCCAGTGTGGACGTCCCATTGGCGCGCGGGCCATCGCGGTGGCGACGGGACATTACACGGTGGACGCGCTTGCGGCGCACGAACCTGACGCCCTGTTCGCCAACCTGGGCGACACCGACGCGGTCCTGGCCGCGATCGATGCGTGAGACCGAACTCAAGGCCGTCGTGCCTGACGAGTCGGCGTGCCTGGCGCGAATGCTGGCGGCGGGCGCCATTTCGGTGTCCGACGGGCGGCTCGAGGATCGCCGATACGACTACCCTGACCGGCGCCTCACCATGAAGGACCTCGTCCTGCGACTCCGCGTGCAGTGGAACGGGACCGCGAGTAACGCCACCCTGGACTGGAAGGGTGCGGCCACGTTCGAGGGAGGCTACAAGCATCGCGACGAGACGAGCCTGAGGATTGGTGACCCCGCACAGATGGCGAGCATACTCGAGGCGCTGGGCTTTGAAGTCACGCGCGCGGTCGACCGGAACGTGCGCGTGCTGCAACTCGGTGACGCCACCGTTCGCTTCGAGCGCTTCCCCCGCATGGACACGCTGCTCGAGGTCGAAGGACCGGAGTCGGCCATCGAGGAAGCGATCCGCGCATCCGGCCTGCCGCGTGAAGCGTTCAACGCCGACCGGCTGTACCAGTTCGTCCAGCGCTACGAGGCTCGCACCGGCCTGCGCGCCGCGATCTGTGACGCGGAATTGCGTGGTGAATACCGTTACCCGCCCGAAGATGCCTGACGCGGACATCGAGCTCGAGATCACGGCGGCGCGCGCCGACTGGGGCACGCTGCGTCTCTCCGGGCCGGGGCGTCTCCGCCTGACGAGTGACTCGATCGTCGTGGACACCAACGGCAACGAGACATTCGTGGTCGAGTATGGGGAACTGCACGGCGGAAGCTGGCGCACCGGGGAGCTCTCCATGTACGGTGAGCCCGGGAACGTGGTCGTCGAATCCACGCGAAACCTGCAACACGCGTGGGTGACGCTGGTGGAGCGCAGCTGTCCACTCCCGGAGCTGGCGCGTGGCCACCGATTGCTGGGTTCGCGACGTGGCGGGCCCGTGGACCAGCAGGGAAGGTTCCTGGCGCCGCTGCTGCAGGCGCGACGACGGCTCGAGGAGGAAGCGGACCTCGAGGCACGCGTCGCCGCCATCGACGCAAGGGCGCTGCGTGAGCGGCTGGAGGGCGCGCTTCAAGCCATCGCGAAGGACGCGTACCCGCTGAGCAGCCCCGATCGCCGCGCACTCGAGGCCGAACTCGAGGAAGCGATGACCCCGCTGTTCCATGGCATCAGGAGCATGGAGGCGACGGCAAGGCACTTCCGCTCTGCCCCCGAAGCGATTCGCTTCCTTGCCTGGCGTGAGTGGGTCGCATCCGTCTCGAACGTGTTTGCGCAGGCGGACAGTGGCTGGGCCAGCGCCGCTTCACTGCTCCCCGTGTCCACGAAGCCATGATCATCGGCGTCGGCGTAGACCTCGTTGAGATTTCGCGCGTCCGCTCGATGATCGCGTCGCAGGGTGAACGCGCCATCAAGCGACTCTTCACCGATTCAGAGCGCGAGTATTGCACCGGCATGGCGAACCCGGCGCGGCACTACGCGGTTCGAGTCGCCGCGAAAGAGGCCACGTTCAAGGCATTGAGCGGGAGCGAAGAGGCGCGCGGGATCGGCTGGCGCGAGATGGAAGTGGAACTCGACGGCATCGGCCGTCCGAGCCTCAGGCTTCATGGCCGTGCTTCGGCGCGCGCGAAGGAACTTGGGGTGGCGCACACCTGGATCTCGCTCTCACACGGCGACGACCTTGCGACTGCTTTTGTCGTGCTCGAGTCTGCCCCATAGAAATGCCTCCGTTCCACCGATAAATTCACTCGGGATAGTGCTGAGAATGGTTCTCATCTACCGTTGATCGATGATTCCGGTGAAAACTGCGCTGCTCCAGGTTGTTGTCGCGGCAGCGCTTCTGGGCCCAGGTGCTGGTGCCGCGGTGGCGCAGGAAAGACCGGCAAAGCGGGTGGCCGACATCGTTGGCGTGGCGCTGGCCGAATATGAAAAGGGAATCGATTCGGCCGGCCGCCTGATCTCGCAGCTCGAGTTCGAGGAGGCCGTGTCATTTCTCGGCACGGCTCGTGACAATGCGCAGCGACTGAGCGGGACGGGGGCCGATTCCGCCCGGCTGGCGCTCGATTCGCTGGCGGCCGCCGTGTCCCGGCGTGTGCCGCCCCGGTCACTCGACCGCTGGCGCGACCTGTTTCTCAGTGCGTTAGGCGCGGACGCCGCCCTCGAGCTCCCGACGGTGCCGGTGGACCTGGTGGCCGGCGAGCGCCTCTACGCGCAGCACTGCGCGTCGTGCCACGGGCCGCGCGGCATGGCTGACGGCCCCGCCAGCGCCGGCATGACGCCCCCGCCTCCGGCGTTAGGCAGCGCGGAGGTGATGCGCAACGTGCCGCCGGACCTCATGTACCGGATCACATCCGTCGGCATCGCCGGCACGCCGATGGCGGCGTTCGGGGAGACGCTGAGCGCGGACGATCGCTGGAGCATCGTCTCGTGGGTGAACGGGCTGCGGGCCCCGGTCGGCGGCGGCATGGCGGTGGGCGAGGGGGTGTGGCTGCAGCGTTGCGCGTCGTGCCATGGCGTGGGCGGTGGGTCGAATGGGCCGATGAGCGTGAGCCTGTCGCGGCTGCCGCGCGAGCTCTCGTCGTTCGCGTGGCAGGCCGAGCGGAGCGACGCGCAGGTCGCGGCGGCGATCCGGAACGGGATTGCCGGCACGGCCATGCCTGCGGCGCGCGAGCTGACGGCGGCGGAACTCGACGGGCTCGTGGCGTGGGTCCGCACGTTGTCGCTCGGCGATGCGCCCGGTGCCTCGTCAGGCAGGGCCAACCCCGACTCCACCGTGCGGGCCGTGATGCGGCTGCTCGAGTCGGCGATGGCGTCAGCGCGCGTCGGTCGGCAGGAGGAAGCGGACGACCACGCATTCGACGCGTATATCGCGTTCGAGCCTCTGGAGACGCCGGCGCGCGCGCGCAGCCCGGGCACCGTCGCCGCGCTCGAGCGTCACTTCGCGGACTTCAAGGGCGCGATTGCCGCACGCGACCTCCGCAGCGCGGAGCGTTCCATGAACGCGATCGAGCAGGGCCTGCCGGCGGTGAAGGAAATGGCCCGTCCGCCCGCGAGCGGCTTTGCCGCGTTCCTCCAGTCGCTGCTGATCATCCTGCGCGAGGGGCTCGAGGCGATCCTGGTGATCGGCGCGGTGGTGGCCTTCCTCATCAAGACCGGGCATCGCGAGCGGCTTCGCTCGATCTGGGCCGGTGTGCTGCTGGCGTTAGGTGCCAGTGCGCTGACCGCGGTGTTGCTGGCGACCACGCTGCGTGCCATTCCGGCTTCGCGCGAGGTGATCGAGGGGGCGACGATGCTGGTGG
>DATMBT010000061.1:0-14719 GCA_035559475.1 Gemmatimonadaceae bacterium | reverse complement strand
GGCGCGACCCGCTGACGCCATCGTCGTGCTCGGAGCCGCGCAATACGCGGGGCGGCCGTCGCCGGTACTGAAAGCACGGCTCGATCATGCCGTGCAGCTCTGGAAACAAGGTTTGGCGCCGAGACTCGTGCTCACCGGCGGTCGTGGCACCGGTGACACGATCAGCGAAGCCGCCGTTGGGCGACGTTACGCGATCAAGGAGGGTGTCGCCGACACCGCGATCCTGCTCGAGAACGAAGGGCGAACGACAACTGCTTCCGTTGAGGCAGTGGCCGCGATCATGGTTGCGAAGAAGATCAAACAGGCCATCCTGGTCAGCGATCCGTTCCACATGTTGCGTTTGCAGATCATCGCGAGGCGTTTCGGAGTACAGTCAGTCACCTCGCCAACCCGCACCAGCCCGATCTCCGCGAACCGAATTGAAGCACTGGCCTACATCATGAGCGAATCGGTGAAGGTGCCCGCTACCATCGTCCTGGCGATCCTTGGACGCTGATCAGTCGCCTGGCGTCCGCGCAGCCGCAGCGTCCCTGCTCGCGCTTTCACTTGGAACGCTGAGCCCGAGTCAGGCGCTCGCGCAGCGAGGCCCACAGTTCGAGATCCAACCCGGAATTGCCGTGTCCGACTTCTTCTCGGCGCCGGAAGGTGTACCGACGAACTCTGCATTCAGTTTTCGATTCACCACACGGTTCCCCACCGGCATCAGTTGGCTGACTCCTGTTGTCGGGGCCGTGTTCCTGCCCTACGGCAGCACGCAAAACAATGCACGAAATACCGATGCCCCCACGATCTTCGCGGGGAATATCTTCCCTTTGATTTCCCGCAGTCGAACCTCGGGGTGGTTCTCTGCAGAAATCCCGCTCGTGATAGCGCATTCGCCCGGTACCGGTCCCAGCGGCAACGTCAGCGACTACGGCAGGGATCTTGTCGTGCTTCCTACGGTTTACCTCCATCTAGGCGATCGCGCACTCCGAGAACTCGGGACCATCTGGTCGAAGCTCAACGTGTTCCTGCAACTGGAGCAGAACTTGACGCCCAACCCGGATCCCGATTCAGGCAAACGCGACTTCCTGAATCCGATTGCCACGTTTGGTTTGTCTTTCACAATTGGTGCGCCTCCGAATTGACCACGATGATCGCGCCGCAACCCACTTTGCCGATCCAGACGTCGCGACTGGAGAACGGACTGTTGCTGACGTTGTCTCCGGATCGGACGGCGCCAATTGTTGCCGTAAACCTCTGGTACCACGTCGGCTCCGCTAACGAACGGGAAGGGAGAACGGGATTTGCGCACCTGTTCGAGCACATGCTCTTCCAGGGCTCCGAGCACGTGGCCGCCAATGAACACTTCGAGTTGATCCAGCGAGCTGGTGGCACACTGAACGGATCGACGTGGTTGGACCGGACGAACTACTTCGAGACGATCCCGTCGCAACAGCTCGAGCTTGCGTTATGGCTCGAAGCAGATCGAATGGGGCGACTGCTGCCTGCGATGACGCAGGATAAGCTCGACACCCAGCGTGACGTCGTGAAAAACGAGCGTCGCTGGTCCGTGGACAACCAGCCGTATGGATCGTGGTGGGAGAAACTGCCGGCGCTCGCTTTCCCGCCGTCCCATCCCTTCCATCACTCGTTGATGGGTTCGATGGAAGACCTCTCGGCCGCGAGCCTGGAAGACGTGGCCGCGTTCTTCCAGACGTACTACACGCCGGACAACGCCGTGCTCTCCATCGCCGGCGATATCGACGAGGGAGAGGTTCGCATACTCGTGAACCAGCATTTTGGCTGGATCCCGCGCGGAAACGGGCGTCCACCACTGCAGTCGATGGCGGTTCCGGAGCGGTTTGGCTCATGGCTGCGCGAAGTGGTGGAAGACGACGTTGCCGTTCCGCGCATATTCATGGCGTTCAGGACGCCCGTGTTCGGCAGTGACGGGTATTTCGCCGCCAGCACTATTGCCGCGATGCTCGGCACCGGGCGCGGAAGCCGGTTACATCGGTCCCTGGTGCGTGAGCGTCAACTTGCGTCGACCACATCGGCGTTCACCTTCGACTTGTCGAAGGGCAGCGATCTCCTGGTGATCGACGCGACGGCTCGTCCCGGCGTTACGCCTGAAGCGCTGGAGCAGGGAATCGCGGATGTGCTCGACGAGTTTCGAACAAAAGGACCAGTGGCCGGTGAGCTCGAGCGAGTCCTGGCGCAAACGGAAACGGATTTTGTGGCGTCGATGCAGGGCGCCGGCGATCGCGCCGAACAACTCAGCCGCTTCGCTACGTATTACGGTGACCCGACGCTCCTGAACGAACAGGTCCCGCGCTATCGCGCGGTGACCGAGGCCCGGGTGCGGGAAATGGCTGCCGACCGCCTTGGCCCGGACAACCGCGCGAGCCTGATCTATGTGCCAAGAACCGCGGGGACACCGTCGTGAGCACCGCGATCGTCACACGACCCAAGCCGGGCCCGTCACGCCCGTACCGGTTCCCGGCTTTCGAACGGGTTACGCTGCCTAACGGGCTGGAGTTGATCATCGCGCCGGTCAGGCGCCTCCCGCTGGTGACCATACGCCTGGTCCTGGATGTCGGGGCGCGCCAGGAACCGCGCGACCTTGCGGGCGTCGCATCGTTGACCGCCGCCGCAATGGCGGAAGGCACGACGCGACTTGATGCCGCCGCGCTGGCCGAGGAATTCGAGCGCCTGGGGGGTTCGCTGTCTTCGTACGCGACCTGGGATGCGACTCATGTGCGCACAACGGTCCTGACGAGCAAGTTCGAACGTGCCCTTTCGCTGCTGGCTGAGGTCGTCCGGTCGCCCGCCCTCGCTCCGCGTGAAGTGGACCGACTCAAGGAAGAGCGGTTGGCGGAGTTGCTGGAGTTGAAGAGCGAGCCGCGTGGCCTGGCCGACGAACGG
Organism: Gemmatimonadaceae bacterium; assembly: GCA_035559475.1. Lineage (GTDB taxonomy): Bacteria > Gemmatimonadota > Gemmatimonadetes > Gemmatimonadales > Gemmatimonadaceae > JABWBJ01. The sequence continues at coordinate 11,812 of DATMBT010000061.1, read as the reverse complement.
TTTTCCAGTTCGCTGTACCGACCGTCGTCACGCTTGAGCATCCAGGAAGGCGGCTCGCAGCGCACCGTCGAGCGGCTGTCGGTGGACGCGACTCGCGAGTGGCATGCGCGGCAGTTTGCGCCGGCGGTGACGGGCCTTGTCATCGCCGGCGACGTCGACACGAGCCAGGTCGTTTCTCTCGCGAACGAAATCCTGGGCGACTGGCGGCATACCGCGCCGGCGCCCGCGAACGTGGACGACGCGCCAGGTCGCGAGTCCCCGGCGCTGATGCTGCTGGACCGCTCGGGCGCGCCGCAGACAGAACTGCGGTTGGGACACGTCGGCCTCCCTCGCGCGCACCCCGACTACATCGATGTCGTGGTGATGAACGCGATCCTTGGCGGCGTGTTCAATTCACGCATCAACCTGAACCTCCGCGAGCGAAACGCATTCACGTACGGCGCGTTTTCGTCGTTCGAGTGGCGGCGTGACGCGGGACCATTCCTGGTCTCGACTGCCGTTGCCACCGGGGTGACGGCCGCCGCCGCTCGCGAAGTGATCGTTGAGCTCGAACGGATGAAGTCAGGTCCGCCGACCGTCGACGAGCTCACGCTCAGCACGTCTTATCTCGATGGTGTGTTTCCCATTCGCTTCGAGACGACGGACGCGATTGCGGGTGCACTCGCAAGTCTCCGCACCCTGCGGCTGCCTGACGACTTCTTCGACACCTATCGGGAACGAATCCGCGCCGTGACAGCTGAGAGCGTGGAGCGAGCGGCACAGCGCCACCTGCATCTCGACCGGCTGCAGGTCCTGGCGGTGGGCGATCGCGCCCAGGTGGAGCCGGCTTTGGCCGACCTGAAGCTCGGTGCGCTCAGCGTCATCGGCGACGATGACGAGTGATCCGGACGGCAGGCAGCACGGGGCGCCTCGTGAGCGGGACTCAACCATTGCCTCGCGGCGCCTGTACGAAGGCAAGGTCCTGAACCTCGACATAGACCGCGTTCGGTTTCCCGACGGCAGCATCGGTGAGCTGGAACTGATCCGGCACTCGGGCGCCGCGGCGGTCATTCCGTTCCTGGACGACCCTAACGAGCCAGGCGCCCGGATCATCCTGCTTCGGCAATTCCGCTACGCCGCAGACCGGTTCCTCTACGAAATCCCTGCCGGTCGCCTGGAGCCTGGTGAGGCGCCTATCGAGTGCGCGCGCCGCGAGTTGCTCGAGGAAGCGGGGTGCACTGCAGAATCCCTGAGACCGCTCGGCGGATTCTTCACGACACCCGGTTTCATCGATGAATACATCCACGTTTTCATCGCAACCGGGCTCACGCGTGGGGTCGCGAAACCCGAAGCCGACGAGTTCATCGGACTAGAATCACATACCTCTCAAGACGGATTGCGTATGATCGACCGCGGGGAAATAGTGGACGCGAAGACGATCATCGCGCTTTTCATGGCTGACCGGCTCATCCGTAAGTAGTCGAAGCACTCGAGCTGATCGGCTTTCCTGTCCGGATTTCGACCGATGTATCTGTCCCCATTCGGGGACGAGCACGTTACGCAAGATCGACGACTGGGCGCAAAGTTTTCCGGAACCGGTTGTCGCTTCAGCAGTTGGCTTCTTCACGCTAGCGTAATGAAACATCGGCACGAGGAGTGCTTCAGCACGTGTTCCGGGATCTGGTATGGCGATGAGATGGCAAGCGGGTTGGGCCGGTGAATCGCCAACATTGGAGGGGACCATGGCTGACACGGCTTTTCGTCCTGTTGTTAGCGCGCCGGGTTCGGCGACGCGAGAGCGCCTGCGCGCGCTCGACGACAGCGGAGTAGTTAGCGCCTTTCTCGAAGGCGAGTCGCGCGCATTCGATGAGCTGGTCAACAGGTACCAGAATCGTCTGCTGAACTTTGTCTATCGCACCACCGGCGACCGCGAGCGTGCGGAAGACCTGGTGCAGGAAGTTTTCGTGCGCGTGTATCGCCACATACACCGCTTCGACAGGTCGCGGAAGTTCTCCACCTGGATCTACACCATTGCTTCCAACCTGGCGAAGAACGAACTGCGCAACCGGTCGCGCAATCCGCTCGTGTTGTTCCAGACGATCCGTCGGAACTGGGAGGACGACGACCGGCCATTGCAGTTCGAGGATCCGGGGAGCAGACCCGACGACCTGTATCGCAAGCGGCACCTGCGCGAGGTCGTCGAGGATGCCGTCGAAAAACTGCCTCCTCATCATCGCAACGTGTTCGTGCTGCGTGAACTCGAGGGGAAGTCGTACGAGGAGATTGCCGAGATCACGTCCTGCAACCTCGGGACGGTGAAATCCCGGTTGAACCGGGCGCGGAACGCCTTCGCGTCCCTGGTCGCGCCCTCCCTGGATTAGGGCGAAACAGACCCAACCAGCGCGCCGTGGCCCTCCGGGCTGCGGCGCGCATGTTTTTGTGGCCGTTCGGTGTACGATAGCTGCTCTGGACGTGACGGCGCGCGTCAGTCACCATTCCGGGGGCGGAACCCAGGCATTGAAAACAGGGTACCGCTCGACCAGGCTCCTCCCACGAGCGTTTGGATGGACTGCAAGGCATTCGCCGCACGACACGCCGCATATATCGACGACACGCTGCCAGGCATTGAGATGGTGGCGATGCGCGAGCACCTGTCCACCTGCACGCGGTGTTCACGGCGTGACTCGGACGTCCGTCGCGCGCTCCTGCTGGTGAAGAACCTCCCGGCAATCGAAGTCTCGGCGGGTTTTAATGAGCGCCTGCGCGCCCGAATTGCGGCGGAGAGTACCGCGCCGCAGCCGCTGGTCAGGAATATTTCCGGTTCGGGTACGATCAAGTGGGCTGCTGCCGCGGTCCTGCTCGTCGCCCTTATCGGAATTCAGCGCTGGGATGGAAGTCGAGCGTCGGTGCCTTCACGGCTTCCGGCGGTAGTCGCCTCTGTGCCTGCGGAGACCAATGACGCCGACGATGAATCAGCGCCGGCGTACGTGGCTTCCATGTCGACCGGAATCCCGATGTGGCCTGCGCTGATGCTCGCGGAAGAGGGCCCGTTGCGCTTCGCGGCGTCGGGAATGCAGAACGCCCTGGACGTCTCCAGGCCCCACCACGACTGATCCCATCGCGCACGCAACGCAGGGAGAATCGGCGGTGCGCCTTATATTGTGCGCATGTCGACAGAGGTGGAACGCGCGCTCCGGAAATCGATACGTGACCGCTCATTTGAGAGGGTCTATTACTTCAAGGGCGCCGACGATTTCCTGAAGGAGAGTACGTCGCGCGAATTGATGGCCGCCGTCCTCGACCCGGCCACGCGTGACTTCAACCTGGAAGTCCTTCGCGGCGACGAAGCCACTGCCGAAGGTCTCGACACCGCTGTCTCCACGCCCCCGATGTTCGCTGAGCGTCGCATGGTGGTGGTGCGTGAGGTCAGCGACCTGCGAAAGGATGTGCGGGCTGCGCTCGACCGGTACCTCAAGCAGCCCGCGCCCGATGTCGTGTTGTTGCTGGTTGACCAGGCCGGCGAAGAGGATGACGGCGAGCTCGCCGCATCGGCCTTCGTCGTCGATTTCCCACCGCTGACCGACAAGCGAATCCCGGCCTGGATTGCCCACCACACGGAGACCGCGTTAGGCGCGCGCATCAGCGAAGGCGCTGTCAAGTTGCTGCACGAAGCGGTTGGCCCGGATTTGACCAGCCTGGCGTCCGAACTCGACAAGCTCGCGAGTTACGCCGCCGGTGGTACGATCGACGAAGACGCCGTGCGTGCAGTGGTTGGTGTGCGCAGTGGCGAGACGTTGGCGGACCTGCTTGACGCTGTTGCCGCCAAGGACGCGTCCAGGGCCGTTGCACTGATTCCCGTCATCCTCTCGCAGCCGAAGGCAAACGCCGTCACCACGATCATGGCGCTGGCCACACAAATGGGCGCCATCGCGTGGGGCAGGGCCTCGCGGGACCGCGGCGTTCCCCCCGCGGGAATACAGGCCGGCTACTGGGCGCTACTGAAGGCCGGCAAGGCGTATCCTGGCCGCAAATGGGGTGACGCCGTCGAGGCCTGGCAGCGGGCCACGAACAAATGGACATCGGCACAACTGGAAGATGCGATGCGCGAAATCCTCGCGGCTGACGTCGCGGCCAAGGAATCGCGCGTTTCATCGGAGGAGCAACTGATCACGTCACTGGTCTTGTCACTGTGCGCAATTGCGGGGCGGAAGGCAGCATGACGTTCACGCTCCGTGTAACGAAGACGCTCCTCGCCATGTCCATTGCGTTGGCGCCTGGACGTGGCCACTCGCAGAACGTGGACACTGCGATGGCGCGCATCGAACGCCTCGTGGTCGCCGGTGATCGCTCGAGTGCGCGCTACCTGACCGACTCGCTCCTTGCCACGCTGCCACACGAGTCGCCGCGAATCGCGGATGCGCTGTACTGGCGCGCTGCTACGGCGCCAAGCGCGGTGGATGCGGAACGTGACTACCTCCGCATAACGGTAGAACACCCGTACTCACGGCGCGCTCCCGACGCGTTGCTGGCATTGGCGCAGCTCGAGTTTGCCCGCGGCAACCGCTCGGCGGCGCGACGTCGCTTTGACCGGCTGCTTCGCGATTATCCGAGCGGCAAACACGTGGCGCGCGCGAGCTTGTGGAGCGGCCGGCTGGCGATCGAGGAGCGCGACATGGTCGCCGGTTGCGCCACGCTGGATGCCGGACTTCCGCACATCGCCGCAGAAGATGTCGAGCTCCGCAACCAGTTCGAATATTTCGTGTCGCAATGCGAGCGACTTCCCGCCGCGCCGGCGGATACCCTGGTGGTGGCGCCCCCCGCGGACAGCGCGCCTGCGAAGGACGCCGCATTCAGTGTGCAGGTGGCCGCGTACACCGCGCAGCGCGACGCGACGTCACTGGCGGCGCACCTGAAGCAGCGCGGCTTCGACGCCCGGGTGGTCGGCGACAAGGCGCCATACCGCGTCCGCGTTGGTCGTTATGCAACCCGGGAGGAGGCTTCCGCCGCGCTCACGAAGATGAAGGCGGCACGCGTCAGCGGCCTGGTGGTGGAGGCCGAATCACGATGAGCCGTGACACGACGCCACTGATGCAGCAGTACCAGCAGATCAAGTCACAACATGCCAACGCCATCCTGCTGTTCCGGATGGGCGAGTTCTACGAGATGTTCTACGACGATGCCGAAGTGGCGTCGCGTGAACTGGGCCTGACGCTGACGTCGCGCAACAACGGCGGAGCGGCTGACGTGCCGCTGGCCGGCGTGCCGGTGAAGGCCGTCACGGATTACCTGCGGCGGCTGGTGCAGAAGGGCTACCGCGTGGCCATCTGCGAACAGGTGGAAGACCCGCGCCAGGCGCGTGGCGTCGTGCGTCGCGAGGTGGTGGAGACCGTCACCCCCGGTGCGGCGTTTTCCGATGACCTGCTCGATGGCGGCCGCCACAACTATCTCTGTGCGCTGCGCGTTGCCGGGCAGTCGTTAGGCATCGCCGCGGTGGACGTGTCCACCGGCGCCTTCCGGCTCGTGGTGTCCGACCTGCGGGATGGGCCATCGGTCATGGGCCGCCTGGCGCCGCGCGAAATCCTCATCGCCCGCGGCGCGACGCTGGCACTGCCCATGGACGGCGCACTCATCACCGAGCGCGAACCCTGGGAGTTCGACGCGGACATCGGCCGGGAGGAACTGACACGCCAGTTCGGCGTGCATTCCGTGGAAGGCTTCGGCCTGGATGCGGCGCACGACGTGGCCATCGCCGCCGGTGCGGCGGTGATCCGCTACCTGCGCGAACTGCAGCCGGGGGGTGTGCCGCACCTGGTGCGCCCGACGATCGAGGTGACGGGCGACTCCATGCCGCTCGACGAGATGACCCGCCGCAACCTCGAGCTGGTCGAGTCGATGCGAGGCGGCGCCGACGAACGCGCCGGGACGCTGGTCGGCGTCCTCGATCGCACGTGCACGCCGATGGGCGCGCGGATGCTGCGTGAGTGGCTGCTGGCCCCGCTGCTGTCGGTCGATCGCATCGACCAGCGCCTCGATGCCGTCGCGGCGTTCGTCTCGCAGCCAGTCGCGCGACTCGAGATCACGGGCCTGCTCGACGGGATGCGGGACATCGAGCGACTGGCCGGCAAGACCGCTGCCGGTCGCGTGAACCCGCGCGAGCTCCGGCACCTCGGGGAGTCACTCTCGCGCCTGGGTGGCCTTCGTGAAGCCCTGGGGCGCGCCGGCCGTGCCGGCCTTCTCGGCGACGTGCTCGATGCCTGGGATTCGTGCGACGACGTGGCGGCCGACATCGTTAGGCACCTTGTGGAGCGCCCGCCCGCGACGCCGGGGGACGACGATGCCTTCCAGGCTGGTGTGGACGACAGGCTGGACGAGCTGCGGGCGCTGCGCGACGGCGGCAAGGACGCCATCGCCGGCATCCAGTCCGCGGAACGCGAGCGTACCGGGATTGCCTCGCTCAAGGTTGGTTACAACCGCGTCTTCGGGTACTTCATCGAGGTCAGCAACGCCAACCGGCACCTCATCCCGCCGGATTACCAGCGCCGCCAGACGCTGACGGGTGGCGAGCGTTACGTCACTCCCGCGCTCAAGGAGTACGAGGAGAAGGTGCTGGGCGCGACCGAGCAGATCGAACAGCGTGAACGGGAGCTGTTCGAGCAGCTCCGGCTACGCGTGAGCGCGACCATTACGCGCCTGCAGGCGGCAGCGGTGCGCGTGGCAACGCTGGATGTCCTGTCGTCGTTCGCGCAGGTGGCCGAGACCGAGTCGTACGTCCGGCCCGTTGTCGACAACGGCTTCGACCTCGAGGTCATCGGCGGCCGGCACCCGGTCGTCGAGCGCATGATGCCGAGGGACCGCTTCATTCCTAACGACATCCGGCTCACGGCGGACGCGAGGATGATCATCCTCACGGGACCGAACATGGCGGGTAAGTCGACCGTGCTGCGGCAGGCCGGGTTGATCGTGCTCATGGCCCAGGCCGGCTGTTTCGTCCCCGCGACGCGCGCGAGGATCGGCATCGTTGACCGGCTGTTCACGCGTGTCGGCGCCAGCGATAACCTCGTTCGTGGCCAGTCCACGTTCATGGTGGAAATGGCGGAAACCAGCGCGATCCTGCACCTGGCCACGGGCCGCAGTCTCGTGCTGCTGGACGAGATCGGGCGGGGTACGTCCACGTATGACGGCGTCTCCATCGCGTGGGCCGTGAGCGAACACCTGCACGACAAGGCGGCGTGCAAGACGGTGTTCGCCACGCACTATCATGAGCTCACCCAGCTCGCCGACGAACTCCCGGCGCTCAGGAACTTCAACGTGGCCGTTCGCGAGTCGGGCGACGACGTCGTGTTCCTGCATCGGATGCAACCTGGCGGTGCGGATCGCTCCTACGGCATCGAAGTGGGACGACTCGCGGGCCTTCCGGCGCCGGTCATCGAACGCGCCCGCGCGGTGCTGCGCCTGCTTGAAGGAGAGCAACTCGTGGCCGCGCTTGCCGGTCGTGGCGTGCGTCACGCCGCGGACACGGCGCAGCTGGCACTTTTCGTGGAACCGCACCCGGTCGTGGAGCGACTGAGATCACTGGACCCGAACCAGATGACGCCCATGGAAGCGTTGAAGGCCCTGGATGACCTGGCGCGAATGGCGCGTGAGATGGAGCGCTCGTGAGGACAGTTCACCTCGTCGCGGTCCTCGCGCTGCTGGCTCCCATGGGCTGTCGTGACACGCCGGACAAGGGTGACGACGCCGGGGATCCAACGTTGCTGACCCGTGAGCTGCCCTTCGTCTACCCGCCGGCGCTCTACGCGGCCCGGGTGGAAGGCGAAGTGGGGCTGCGCCTGTTCATAGACTCGTTAGGTCTGGTGGTGCCCGAGTCGACGACCGTCGCCGAGCCCTCGGGCCACCCTGAATTCGACTCGGCGGCCGTCGCCGGCGCGCCGTACCTCGAGTTCATGCCGGCGCGGGACGCCGGCGCGCGCGTGGGAAAGACGGTCGTGCTTCCCGTGAAGTTCAGGCTCCCGCCCGCCGACTCGCTGCGCCGCGATACATTACCGTCCGCAAAACGTTGATCACCGGCCCCGGAAACCACCCCGCACCAGCGTGAAGATCACCGTCCTGATGGGTGGCACGTCGTCCGAACGCGATGTGTCGATCGCCTCGGGCTTGCGTATCGCCGGCGCCCTCCGGTCGCGGGGACATGACGTCCTTTCGCTCGACACCGCAAAAGGCGTGTTGAGTGAAGCTGTTGAGCGCGACCTGCTCGCGGCCGGGGTCCAGCAGGCCCCGCCAGACCTCGAGTCGCTTGCCGCGATGTCGCAACAATCGCTGTCGCCGTCACTCGGCACGCTCCCCGAAGTTCGGCAGGCTGACGTCGTGTTCCTTGCCCTGCACGGCGGGCAGGGCGAAGACGGAACGCTGCAGGCGCTCTTCGATCTTTGCGGGGTGCGCTACACTGGAACAGGGCAGCTGGGGAGCGCTCTCGCTATGGACAAGGACCTGTCGAAGAGGCTGTTCCGCGACAACGGCGTTACCACCGCGGAGTGGCTCATGGCTCCCGCCACGGTCGACGAGGTGAAGGCCAGCCTCGGATTCCCGGTCGTGGTCAAGCCGTCGAAGCAGGGGTCCACCGTCGGCCTAACGCTGGTGAAGGATCCGCGAGACCTTCAACCCGCCATTGATGAGGCCTTCCGGTACGATGACGAAGTCATGCTGGAGCAGTTCATCGCCGGTCGCGAGCTCACGGTGGGAATTCTCGGAAATGAGGCCCTTCCAATAGGGGAGATCATTCCGAAGCACGAGCTGTACGACTACGAGTGCAAATACACGAAAGGGATGGCGGTCGAGGAGTTTCCGGCACGGCTGGACTCGGCGGTGGCGTCCCTGGTGCAGGATCAGGCGCGTCGGGCGTTCAGGGCCCTCAAGCTCCGCGGTTACGCTCGCATTGACTTCCGCCTGGACGTTTCTGGTAGTTGTTTCTGTCTGGAGGCCAACACACTACCCGGCATGACGGAATTGAGCCTGATTCCGCAGGCGGCTGCGGCAGCAGGCATTTCGTTCCCGGAGCTCTGCGAGCGGATTGTCCGTCTCGCGTCCACTGAAGGGAGATCGTAAGACGATGGGTGCAACACCGGTTCTGGCGGCAGCCCTGGCGGGGATTCCCTCCGGTATTCAACGGCAAGGTGTGTGGGCTGGGCGACGCCAGGTCTTCATCCGCTTTGCTGGCGCAGCCGAAACGGCGCAGATGTACACCGCTGATGCGCTCGCACGGGAACTGGGTCGCGCGCTTGGCCGGACTGTTTACCACTCGGTGTGCGTTACCGGTCGGGACTCGTTCGGCAATGCGGATTTTCTCGCGGCGGCCCTTAAGCAGATGCCGAGCGGAACCCAGATCATGGCGGACACCGACGGACAGCGGCCGGAAGCGCTCGCGCTCCTGCATCCGTACCTGACGCTCATTCAGGTCACGATCGAGCCGCCGGTCGCGTCGCCGTCACTGGAGCGCGTCGTCGAAACCCTGCGTGCGGCGTCATCACTCGGTCTCGCCCACGCGGTCACGATTGCGGGAACGGACGAGTCGAGTGACGCCGATTATTTACAGATCGTCGACCAGGTACATACGGGAAGCGACGCGACCAGCATCGTGATCCACCCGGGACCGACGGCCGAGCGCGGCGTCCTCGACAAGCGCTGGAGCACCATGATGGAGCACGCCTCGGCACGGCATAGGGACCTAAGGCTGCTGGCGCGTCTCAGTGGCCCGGCTACAATGCGGTAAGGCTGGTCCGGTATGTGCGGTACTTGGGCTAACCGGCGACGTCGACGGAACAGAATGCAAGCTCGCCGCGTTTAGATATGGAGCGAGATCCGAGCGGCCCCATGACGCACACTTTCACCGAGGAAGACGAAGTCCCGCGGATGACACCCGCCGTTCGGTGGCTGCTTGCCCTGAACGCGGTGGTGTTTTTCCTGCAGTTCACGCTCGCCGGTGCGGAGAACATGCGCGAGGCGTTGGGGTTCCGCCTCGACGAGCTGCCGTCGCATTGGTACACCATCGGGACGCACCTTTTCGTGCACAGCGGGTTCTGGACGCTGATCCTCAACCTGTACCTGCTGTTGGTGTTCGGGCCGCGGCTCGAGCAGGCGTGGGGAACGAGGGCCTTCCGCAATTTCTACCTATGGTGCGGCCTGGGGGGATGGCTGGTACACGCTCTCCTCGTTCGGGACGGAACACTGGTGGGTGCAACCAGCGCGGTGCTCGGCGTGACCATGGCGTATGCGCTGCGATGGCCGGATGACGAGGTCTACCTCTTCCTGACGTTCCCGATTCCAGTGAGGTGGCTGGTCGCCACGCTGGTGGCAATCACCCTGGTCGTCGGTGCACTGCAGTCGGGTGACGGAGGCGGGATCGCATACCTGGTCCACGCTGGTGGCCTGGCCGCGGCGTGGATCTTCTGGCGCACATCAACGGCCGGTGCCGGATTCGACAAACTGCGGCAGCGTGTGTCGTCCGTTCCCGACCTGCCTGACGAAGCGCCGCGTGCGGTGCCGCGCTCAATGCCGCGGACGCGAGAGCGCGCACGCGAGGTGGATGACATCGTCGCGCAGAGCCAGCAGGCGGTATCGCAGCGAGTGGTGCCTGCGTCGGCGCCACCAAGGCACGCCTCCAAGGATCGGCCGGAGCGGTTGACGGAACTCGACCGGGTCCTCGACAAGATCTCGCAGATGGGGATCGACAGCCTTACGGGCGACGAGCGCCGCATTCTCGAAGAGCGATCGAAAGAGCTCCGCAAGAACGACTGAAAAAGAGAGCCCCCCGGGGCTTGCCCGGGGGGCGCTGCCGCCACGCCGATAATCGCGGCGGCAAAGGCCGGCGTTTCTACGCCGGCAATCCGAAGCTACGGTTCAATTCCGAGACTGTCCATGATTCCAAAGGACAGTTTTGTCACGCGGTGAACATCCGGGTCGAGGGTCGAGGGTCGAGGGTCGAGGGTCGAGGGAAGGAAGAAGTTCCTCGACCCTCAAGCCCCGACCCTCGACCCTCTACATTTCCCCCATGCCACGTTCCGAACTTCTCGAAACCTTCCCCAATCCGTACCCCGATCGCGCGTACGAGATTCACATGGACTGCAATGAATTCACGTCGCTGTGTCCGCTTGGCGGTGTGGAGTCGGACGCGAGTGAGCTTGCATTGCTCAAGGGCGGCGCACCTGACTTTGGCATCATCCGCGTCACGTACGTGCCTGGGGAGCGCTGCGTCGAGCTGAAGAGCCTGAAGCTGTATCTCTGGAGCTTTCGGGATGCGGCCGTCTTCTACGAGCGCGCGGTGAACCGCATCCTGGATGACCTCAATGCGGCAGTGGCGCCGAGGTGGATGCAGGTGGTAGGGGACTTCAATGTGAGAGGTGGCATCAAGTCGGTGATCACGGCGTCGGTTGGGAGCCGCGACGTCCAGTCCAAAGTCTAAGACCAAAGTCCAAGACCACTCGCTTTGGACCTTGGACTTCTACCTGGACTTGTTGTCCAGGGTTGGGGGAAGCGCTTTCCCCGTTTACGTTTATGCCTCTCGGCCAGGTAGCTCAGTTGGTAGAGCAGCGGACTGAAAATCCGCGTGTCGGCAGTTCGATTCTGCCCCTGGCCACTCGGCACGCATCAGTGTTGTAAGTGCGTTCCTGAAGGAGTAGCCCGATGCGCCACAGGAGAGTTGTCTCCCTGATTCTCGCGCCGCTCACTGCCATGGCGGTGATAACAGGTTGCGGTGATGCCATTGGTCCCAGCACTCGCGCGCCCGCGGGGATAGTGCTCGCCGTTGACGGCGTCACGGACCAGGTCGTAATCGACTCCG
>DATMBT010000060.1:0-2992 GCA_035559475.1 Gemmatimonadaceae bacterium | reverse complement strand
GCATCCAGGTCGGTGCTCCGGCGACCGAGACGTTCCCGTCCATCGACTCGATGTTGAGCTCGCGCGGGTTCCCGTTCACCGTCACCGTGCCACCGATGATGTTCAGGTCCAGTCCACCGGTGATGCCGGTGACATCGATCGTGGCGCTCCCCGATTTCGCCCACACCGTCGCGCCGGCGGGAACGAACAGTTCGAGCGAACCAGCCGCCGCGCCAGACGTCGATGCTTCGATGTAGAACTTCACTCCTGGCGCCGGTGGTCCGTTGGCAACACCACCCATCGCCGGCTCGAGCCGCGAGTCACGCGGCAGGCTCCCGGTCATAACGAGTGAGTCCTTCTGCCAGCCGGTAACCTTGAGCGAGGAGAAGGCGCCATTCAGCCTGACGTATACGTCGCGCGTGACCGCGCGGCGAATGTCGACTTTCTGTTGAGCTCCCAATGGCGCCGCGATGGACGCGGCGGCCAGGAACAGGGCAAGGTGCAGGGAAGGGCGCATTTATGATGAAGCAAGTTGCGTCATGCGACGCAGGAGTTCGATTTTCTGCCGGTAGTTCGATGCCAGCAGTTCGGATAACGCTGCATTCGCCGGATCGCGCAGCAGTGCCTCACGCCCTTCGGCGATCGCCAGGTCGATCGTCGCCAGCGCGCGCTCGACCTTGACGAGGGTCGCCGGTGAAAGATGGTCGTGCAACACCTCGAGTTGCTCACGCAACTCGAGCACGTTCTGCTGGAATGCGCGCTCCGACGCCAGCCACGACGCTGACACCGTCACCGACGGTGTTCCCTGGACCACGACGGTCGTCGGGGATACCCGGGCGCTCATGGCGATTGCCGTCAGCGAAGCCGTTGCCGCGACCAGCACGACGGCGGCCGCAGCCAGCTTGCCAGGCGTCATCCACCAACCGCGTGCGTGTGACCTGGCTGAGGCCATGCCAGCGGGAAGGTGTGCGACCTTGCGTGACTCGATCGTGGCCCGCACGTCATTCCACAACTCGTCAGGCGGCATCACGGCGGCGGGCAGTGCGCGCGCTTCGGCAATCGTCGCCCGCAGCTCGGTGAGCACGGTAGCGCACGTCTCGCATTCACGGACGTGCGCGTCCGCGGCCGCTCGCTCGGCGGGAGCGAGCACCTCGTCGACGTAATCGTTCAGTACTTCCCACGTCAGGTGATTCGTCATCGGGTCAGCATCCTCATGATGAGGCGGCGCGCGCGGTGCAGGTTTGCTCGCACTGAACTCGCCTCCAGATCCAATCGATCGGCTATCTCTTCGTGTCGGTATCCTTCCACGTCATGGAGCACGAACACCTCACGTGCGCGTGGCGGCAACGCGGCAATAGCGCGCTCGAGGTCGACCCTCGTTTCCACGTCGGGCGCCGGCGTGCTGAGCGCCATGTCGGTCTCCGCGGCCGGTTCGTCCGGTGTCGGGACAAATCGCGCCGCCCGGCGCCGTTCGCCACGCGTCGCCGTCAGTACCACGTTGACTGTCAGTCGATGCATCCATGTTTCAAACGAAGCCTCGCCACGAAACGTCGAGAGTCGCTCCCAGGCGCGCACGAACGCGTCATGCGTGTACTCGCGCGCCCGTTGGGGGTCGCCGGTCATGCGCACGCACACGGCATAGACCCGACCCGCGCACTTCGTGTACAGCTGCTCGAACGCGCTCACGTCGCCGCGAGCCGCCAGCGCCACGAGCGCGGCGATGTCATCGGTCGTCGGCGCTGACTGCGGGTCGATCATCGAACGCGAAGAAAACGCAATTGCCAGTGCTCGGGCCATTTCACTCTCTGATGCCGGCGGGCACTCGAATGCTGCAGCGGACCGTGTAACTGGACATTCGGCTGTCCCTACAGTGGGACGGCGCGGATGAATTGGCTATCGCCTGCTCCGGAACCCCAAGCCAGTCAAGCACTTGGAAAATCGCGTCCGGCGGCACCACAGGTGCATTGCTACCAGGCGCCACCCTTTGGGAGCTAACCATGAAGTATTCCGTCAGGTCACTGACCCTCGCCGCACTGGTACTCGGTGCGGCTCCGGCAGTTGCACAGTCTCCAACCGTGCGGGTGACGCCGTACGTGGGATTTCTCGCGGCGGGCAACATCGCGCAGGGACCGTTCGGCTTCGGCGTCGGGAGCGCTGGCGCGCCACTCTATGGCCTGCAGCTCGGGTACAACGTCACGCCTAACATCGCCCTCGTCGGCAACGTTGGATACGCCGACACCGAGCTCGAAGCGGGCCTGCCACTGATCGGCGGATTGAGCATCGCCGACAACAAAGTGCTGATGTACGACGGTGGGCTCCAGCTGCGTTTCCCGATGACCACCGGTGCCGGTACCGGACTGGTGCCGTTCATTGAAGGCGGCGTGGGCGCGATCCGGAACGAGATCACGGCAGGCCCCGTTAAATCCAACTCGACCAACGTCGCGCTCATCGGTGGCGGCGGATTGGACCTGCAGTTCACCAACGCACTCGGCCTCCGCCTCATGGTGAAGGACCACGTGAGCCGGTTCGACTACGGCGAGGCAATGGGCCTGAACACCGAGGGTCGCCGCGCCCACAACTGGGTGATGGGAATCGGCCTGAACCTCGGCTGGTAGTGCTGTTCGCACTGTTCGAAGGGCCGTCCGAGAGGGCGGCCTTTCTTTTTTGGTGCCAACAAGTGCCGAACTCGCGAATCACGCGGATCGTGCGGATCGCCGCGAATCTCCATTAAGGATGTGATCCGCGAGAATTCGCCTCATTCGCGTGATTCGCGGCCGTTCATAAACAGCGGGAATCCGGTTCGATCGGTGAGAAGCCTGAACAACGCCCGGGATCGGGTCGACGCGAGCCCAGCCGGGCAGTATCGTGTCGGGGAATCTGTAACTGTCCTCGAACGGGCTACCACGATGTTGCTTGGATCGACCCGGCCTCTGGCACTCCTGGTTGTACTCGCCGCTTGTGGCTCCGAAGTCGAGAAAGCGCCGTTGACGGATACTGGTGTTCAGCCAGACCC
>DATMBT010000059.1:0-12248 GCA_035559475.1 Gemmatimonadaceae bacterium | reverse complement strand
CGAGCGATAGCGATGCGGGAGACGCTGAAGAACGAACTCCTCGGGATTGTCCTCACGCTGGTCGCGCTGTTCCTCGCCGCGACGCTGGCTTTTCAGTCGGTTCCCGAAGTTGGCGGATGCTGGGCCGCCGGCGGAATCTCGGGGGGTCTTGGGAAATGCCTGAAGTGGGCGATCACGGGTTTCGTTGGTCCTGTCGCCGCGTGGTTGCTTCCCCTGGCGGCGCTGGTTCACGGGCTTCGACTGCTCGGGCGCATGCAGGCCGAAACCGATCGCTCGTGGATGATCTTTCTCGTTGGCGTCGCGCTGCTGCTGCCGATCGGTGTGGCGCTCGGCGCCGGTGGAGACCAGGAAACGGCGGGAGTCGCAGGGATCTGGGGGAGCTTCATCGCCTTCTACCTCAAGCGACTCGTTGGTAGCTGGGGCTCGTGGATTCTCCTCGTAGCGTTGTTCTCGGCGCTGATGGCGTGGACGCTGCGGTGGAATCCCATTCGCGCCATCGTCGGGCCCTCACCTGCCAGGAACAAAGCCTCGTCAGGCTCATCGCTCGCGCATGAAATGGAGCCTCCGCCGGAAGACATGCCGGCGATATCGGTCATCGAAGATGACGCGCAGGACGCGCTTGTGGCGCCGGCCGAGCGAAAGCGTGCGCGCCGGCCGGTTGCGACGGAAGCCGAGGCGTCGGTCGAGAGTCCGGGCAGCTATGGCAGTGAAGACGAATTGCCGCCCGCGGAACTCATCACGCCGGCTCCAGCGCGTGAGGGTGATGATGGAACGCGCGAGCTGGACGAAATGGGCGTCAAGCTCATGGACGCGCTCCGCACCTTCCGGGTTGAGGGCAGGCTCGTAAACCGCACCACCGGACCCGTGGTGACCCAGTTCGAGATCGAGCCTTCGTCAGGCGTAAAGGTGCGGCAGTTCGCGAACCTCGCCAACGACCTTGCCCTGGCCATGCGGGCGCAAAGCATCCGCATCGTGGCGCCGATTCCAGGTCGCGGAGCCGTGGGAGTCGAAGTGCCCAATCCCACGGCCGAAGTCGTGGGATTCCGCAAACTGATAGACTCCGAGGAGTTCAGGTCGGCGCGGGCGTCGTTGCCCATCGCGTTAGGCGAGGACCTCGAGGGGCGGCCGGTGGTCGCCGACCTGGCGCGCATGCCGCACCTGTTGATCGCGGGCGCGACGGGGTCCGGAAAGTCGGTGTGCGTGAACACGATCATTACGAGCCTGGTGTACCGGCACACGCCCGAGACGCTGCGGTTCCTGATGGTTGACCCGAAGATGGTCGAACTCTCCGTCTACAACCGGCTGCCGCACCTGCGGTACAAGGTCATCACGGACAACCGGGACGCGGCGTCGCTGCTCAAGTGGGCCGTGATGGAAATGCACGACCGTTACCACCTGCTGGCGGCCAACGGAGCGCGCAACATCCAGGAGTTCAACAAGCGCGTCCGGGACGGCGCGTCACTCTTGCTGCCGAAGAACACCAGCGTCGCGTTCGAGGATCGCACGTATCGTGGCGGGATCCAGCCGTACATCGTGATCGTGATCGACGAGCTGGCGGACCTGATGATGACGGTGCAGGGCGAGGTCGAAACGCCGCTGGCCATGCTGGCGCAGAAGGCGCGTGCCATCGGCATCCACATCATCCTCGCGACGCAACGCCCGAGCGTGAACGTGATCACGGGCCTGATCAAGGCGAACTTCCCGAGCCGGATCGCGTTCCGCGTGGCGTCGCAGGTGGACAGCCGCACGATCATCGACGGCATCGGCGCCGAGGCCTTGTTAGGCAACGGTGACATGTTGTTCATCCCGCCGGGGAAGTCGGAGCCGCAACGGATCCAGGGGGCGTTCATCTCGGGCGACGACACCGAGAAGCTCATGGGGTGGTTCGAGGACCGCCGGACGCAGCGGCGCGCGGCACTGGTCGCGAAGGGAGCGAGCACGGATGCCACCGACGAACCGGACATCCTGCAGGTCGTGAAGGATCGTGAGGCGCTCGCCGCCGAGCCTGACGAGGGCGAGGAAGTGCCTGCTGGCAAGCGCGACCCGGAGTTCCGCCGCGCGGCCGAAGTGTGCATCCAGCACCAGCTGGGATCGACCTCGCTCCTGCAGCGCCGGCTGGGGATCGGCTACGGCCGTGCCGCGCGCATCATCGACCAGCTCCATGCCGCGGGGGTGCTCGGGCCGCCTAACGGGTCGAAGCCGCGGGAGATCCTCATGGGGCTTGATGATCTGGATCGCATATCGGGTCCCGAGACGTGAACGAGGGTGCGTAGGGTGCGTAGGGTGCGTAGGGTGCGCGGTTCGTTCACCCTTGGCACCCTTTGCACCCTCGGCACCCTTTCTTGCGTGGATTTGCTACCCACCGCGTTGAGACGGTGAAGCAACTTCGGCCCGCGCCAATAGCTTCGGCCCGTGTCCAAGCAGACAATGGAGTTCGGGCTGCAGGGGGAGCGGATCGCCGAGCGCTGGCTCCAGACCCGGGGCTGGAAGGTGCTCCAGCGGCGCTACCGGTCAGGTCACCGCGATATCGACCTCATCGCCCAGCGGGACGAGCTGGTGGCGTTTGTCGAGGTGAAGGCCCGGATGGGCGCCGACTTTGGCGATCCTGTTGAGGCGGTCAACTGGAAGAAGCGGAACGAGTTGGTGCGCTCCGCCTACACCTGGATCGACCGACACGGGCGGGCCGGCGAGGTCTACCGGTTCGACGTCATCGGGGTGCTGGTGACCGGCGAACGGGTCAGGGTAAGGCATGTGGAAAACGCCTTCCTGGTCCACGGAAGCGCCTGAAATCCGCGGTTGCAGCTTCGTTGTTTGTTCGGTAGTTTGTTCGCGGTTTCTTCGGGGTATCGAGCGTTTCCGGCCACCGTCTAAATTGCCGCGTGGCCAGAGTTCCACCACACACCACAGCGAGTGCAGAATGGGCGTGACTGCGGTGCAGGAAGACCGGAAAAAGGCGCTGAATCTGGCCATCGCGCAGATCGAAAAGAGCTGCGGAAAGGGATCGATCATGAAGATGGGCGCCGATTCGGCGCGCGTCCGCGTGGAGGCGATCCCCACAGGCGCCATCAATCTCGACGCAGCCATTGGCGTGGGTGGAATCCCGCGCGGCCGCGTAACTGAGATCTTCGGGCCGGAATCGAGCGGAAAGACCACGCTCTGCCTCCATGTCGTCGCCAATGCGCAGAAGACCGGTGGCGTGGCCGCGTTCATCGATGCCGAGCATGCGCTCGACATTGAATACGCCAAGAAGCTTGGCGTGGACGTGCAGAACCTTCTCGTGTCGCAGCCCGACACCGGGGAGCAGGCGCTCGAGATCTGCGAGATCCTGGTTCGCTCTGGCGCCGTGGACATCGTGGTCATCGACTCAGTCGCTGCCCTCGTGCCCAAGGCTGAGATCGAAGGTGAGATGGGCGACTCGCATGTGGGCCTGCAGGCGCGCCTGATGAGCCAGGCGCTGCGGAAGCTCACCGGTGCCATTGCCCGTTCGCGGACCTCGGTGGTCTTTATCAACCAGCTGCGCGAGAAAATCGGGGTGATGTTCGGCAATCCCGAAACGACGACCGGTGGCAAGGCGCTCAAGTTCTACGCGTCGGTCCGCCTCGACATCCGCCGGCTGGGCGCGGTGAAGGACAAGGAAGAGGTCATCGGGTCACAGGTTCGAGTCAAAGTGGTCAAGAACAAGGTCGCGCCCCCGTTCAAGCAGGCGGAGTTCGACATCATGTATGCCGAAGGCATCAGCCATGTCGGGCTGTTGGTCGACATCGGGTCCGAGGCGAACATCATCGAGAAGTCGGGCGCCTGGTACAGCTACAACGGACAGCGCATCGGCCAGGGTCGCGAAAACGCCAAGCTGTTCCTGAAGGACAACCCGGTCTTGCAGGCCGAGATCGAGGAAAAGGTGAAGACCGTGCTCGGCATCCGGCCGCTCGCGGTGACTCCCGAACCGGAGGCGACGGACGAGTAGCCTTCACGAGCCTATGCGTCTTCCGGTGAGAGGTTGGGGCCGGAGGGTCGTTCCCTGAGAAAGTTGGTGCCCGGTACACCGCTTTTATCAGTGGGCTTCCCTTCGGCCTCTCTCGTTTCGGGTCAGCGATTAGCGATTAGCGACTAGCGACTAGCGAGCACTGACGAGCATGACAGACCGACAGACGTCCACCCGTGAGCGACGCGGGCGGCAGCCGGCCAGGATCGCCGAGGCCGAGATCGATTTCGGCACATTCACGGAACCGCTCACGGTCAGTGGCGTGGCCGAGGTGTCGGGCTCGGGACGAGTGCGTGTCGCGATCGACGGCGTCACGATTGGCGACGTGACACTGGATTTCGTCGCGGAGCAAGGAATCCGTGAAGGGAAGGGTCTGTCGCGCGGCGAAGCTGACGAACTCCTCGCCGCCGTCAACAGAACGTCGGTGCTCGCGAAGGCACTCGACCTGCTGGCGGTTCGCTCGCGATCATCGCGTGATCTTCGCATTCGCTTGCGGCGCGCCGGCGCCCGCGAGGAACCCATCACCTGGGCCATTGAGCGACTTCTCGCGCAGGGCTACGTCGATGACGCAGCGTACGCGCGGCAGGTGGCTCGGGCCAAGGTGTTGTCCGGCGGAGTGTCGCGAAGACGGGTGGTAACCGCCCTTCGACAGAAAGGCATCGCTGCGGACGTTGCGTCGGCCGCTATCGAATCGACGCTGGCTGACGTGGAGCTCGACGAATACGGTGCCGCGCTTGCCGCCGCAGAGAAGCGATTGCGAGCGTTACAATCGCTCGAACCCGTGAAGCGGCGGCAACGGCTGTACGCGTTCCTCGCGCGCAGGGGCTACGAGGGCGAGGTGATCCGGCGGGTCATTGCTGAGTTGCGACCTTAGCCGCGCGCAGTGACGAGACGCTCCTGAAATCACGAAACGCGAACAACTCCGTCACCCGAGTTCCACCGGGGTGAAGGTCGAGCGCACTAGGGTGAACCAACTTTCACACCCTCCGCCATGCGCCTTCACATTCTTGCCGCGTCACTTCTCCTCGCACCCGTACTCTCACTCGCTCAGCAACCTGCTCGACCGGTCATCAACGGTGGGCTTCCAAGCGTCTCACCAGTGGGTGACGCGATTGCCTTCATGTCGAATCGCTCGGGCACCTACGACGTGTACGTCACGAGCCCGGACGGAACGGAGTTGATGCGAATTACCAACTCGGCGGATGCCGAGAGCGCACCGTTCTGGACCGCCGACGCACGGGTGGTTTTTTCGACCTGGGCTGACAACACGTCCACCATTTACGCCGTCAGCTCTCGCGCTCCCACGCCAACCGTGATCGGCAAGGCGACGGGCCGGTCACCGATCATTGCTCCTGACGGGAAGAAGCTGGTCTACTCCGTCGGCCAGTTTCCTTCGATGCAACTCGAGGAAGCTGCGCTCGACGGCAGCAACGTAAAGCAGCTCACCAAGACTCCGTCCCCGCAATTCAACGCGGTTTATTCGCCGGACCAATCGAAGATCGCCTTTGCGCGCGCCGATTCGACGCGCCAGCTCCAGGTCTGGGTGATGAACGCCGACGGAACGGGCGAACGTCAGCTCACGCGCTTCACAGCCGAAGACGGGAGCCCGCAGTGGCCAAGTTGGGCGCCGGACGGCGCACGGCTGGCCATTCAGGCCGGGAAGTACAATCGCAGCGCGCAGTCGGAGAACAGCGCGCACATCTGGATTGTGGACGTGAAGTCGGGCGCGGTCACCCGACTCAATCCTCACGCGACCCCCTACCTGGACGAGACGCCGAGCTGGTTTCCGGATGGAAAGCGCATCGCGTTCCAGAGCGACCGCTCGGGTCGTATGGAGGTCTGGGTCATGAACGCCGACGGCACCGGGGCAGTGCAGGTGACGAAGTAGGGTCTCGGCGCGGGCGCCACCTGGCGTCGCTGGTCGCGACGCTGGGTTGGCGTGCCGGAGCTACCGCGGTCGGGGCGGGAGGGCACGTCGCGGGTGGCTTATATTCCGCCCTATGCATGCCTCGGAAATTCGCACGCGGTTCCTGAAGTACTTCGAGCGTCACGGCCACGCCGTGAGGCCCAGCTCGTCCCTTGTACCGGGTGAAGACCCCACCCTGCTGTTCACCAACGCGGGGATGGTGCAGTTCAAGAAGGTCTTCCTGGGCATGGAGCAGACGGACTTCGGTCGTCGCGCCGTGACCTCCCAGAAGTGTGTGCGCGCGGGCGGCAAGCATAACGACCTCGAGCAGGTGGGGCACACGTATCGCCACCACACCTTCTTCGAGATGCTCGGCAACTTTTCGTTTGGTGACTACTTCAAGCGCGATGCCATTCGATTCGCGTGGGAGTGGGTCACCGGGCCCAGAGAAGCGGGGAACCTGGGCTTTCCCGCGGAGCACATCCGAATCTCCGTCTTCCGCGAGGATGACGAAGCGCGCGCGCTGTGGCGCGAAGTGGCCGGCCTGCCGGACTCGCGCATCTACGGGCTGGGCGAGAAGGACAACTTCTGGCAGATGGCGGATACAGGTCCGTGCGGTCCGTGCTCCGAGATCTATGTAGACCTCGCGCACCTCACGAAGGACTGGGCGTTTCCTGAGGGCGCGACTGGCGAATGGACCGAGCTGGATCGCAAGGAATTCTCGACCGAGGCGTTTTACGAAGGCGCCGAGGCGGGGCGCTTCCTCGAGATCTGGAACCTGGTCTTCATGCAGTTCGACAAGCAGCCGGACGGCACACTGGTTCCGCTGCCGAAGCCGTCGGTGGACACCGGTGCGGGACTCGACCGGATCGCGGCTGTGTTGCAAGGCGTAACGAACAACTTTCACGCGGAACATTTCGAATCACTGATCTCGCAGATTGAAGCGGTCGTTGGTTGGAAATATCACGGCAGGACGGACGACACACCGCGTGCACTCACCCGGCCTAACGCGAAGGGCTCGAAGGCCGCAGGTGGCGAGGAGCGCATCGTCGTCGATCCCGCGTCCTTCCGCGTGATCGCGGACCATGCGCGCGCGGTGGCCTTCCTGCTCGCCGATGGCGTGCATCCGTCGAACGAGGGCCGCGGGTATGTCCTGCGCCGCATCCTGCGTCGCGCGGTGCGACACGCGTGGCTCCTCGGACGTCGCGAGCCGACGCTGGTGCACATCGTCTCGGTGGTCGTGGAGTCGCTGGGCGACGTCTACCCGGAGCTGCGACACAAGGCGGCGCACATCACCGAAACGACTCGCGCCGAGGAAGAGCGTTTCCTCGCGACCATCGACGGCGGCATGAAGCGCTTCGATGAAATCGCGCCGGCGCACACGACGCAGGGGTCGAACGCCGTGAAGGGCACGATCAGCGGCGAAGATGCGTTCCGGCTGTACGACACGTTCGGATTCCCGATCGACCTGACCGAGTTGATGGCGCGCGAGCGCGGTTACACGGTCGACATCAGCGGGTTCGAGACGGCGTTGTCGCGCCAGCGCGAGCTGTCCCAGGAAGAGCGGAAGTCGAAGAAGCTGAGCGTCGCGGCCGACGAACTGGCGGACACAAAGGGGTGGAAGGTCGGAGTGCCAGCCGCGACTGCGGGAGCGTCGGCCGTTGTCAGCGGAGACCTGACGAGCAAGATCACGTGGCCCGAGACGAAGTTCGTCGGTTACGACACGGTCGAGATCGAAAGCCAGGTCACCGCGACGCGGCAACTGGGTGAGGGGCGCGTGGCCGTCCTGCTTCGCGAGACGCCGTTCTACGCGGAGTCCGGTGGCCAGGTCTCGGACTCCGGTGAAATCGTCGGGGAAGGCTGGCGGGTCGATGTTGACGAGGTGCGCAAGGTGGATGGGCGCATCGCCGCGTTAGGCAGGTTGACCGGCTCCGTGACGTTCGGGCCGGCGGTTGCGCGCGTCCCGACCGACCGGCGCAAGGACACGGAACGAAACCACACCGCGACCCACCTGCTCCATGCGGCACTGAGACAGGTGCTGGGTGAAAGTGTGCACCAGGCGGGTTCGCTGGTGGCGCCCGATCGCCTGCGTTTCGACTTCACGCACCACGGCCCAGTGAAGGAAGAAGCACTGGCCGAGATCGAGATGCATGTGAACCGCGGCATCTGGGCGGCGAGGGACGTGGTGAAGGAAGAAAAGCCGTACAAGGAGGCGGTGGCGTCAGGCGCGATGGCACTGTTCGGCGAGAAGTACGGCGACGTGGTGCGCGTCATCACGATCCCGGGCCTGTCGGTGGAGCTGTGTGGCGGCACGCACGTCCGCAACACGGGCGAGATCTCGCTCTTCCACATCCTGTCGGAGACGGGTGTCGCGGCGGGCATCCGGCGCATCGAGGCGGCGACGGGACAGCGCGCGTACAGCATCCTGCGCGAGCGCGAACAACAGCTCCGCCAGGCCGCCGAGGTGCTCAAGGCCACGCCCGACACGGTGGTGAAGAAGGCGCAGGCGCTCCTCGAGGAGCGGCGGGCGCTGGAGAAGCGGCTCGACGAAGCGATGCGCGGTGGCACGGACGAAGTGCGCCGGCTGCTCGATGCGGCCAGCCCGGTGGACGGGGTCCGCGCCGTCTCGTCAGTGGTGAAGGCCGCGGACGCCAAGTCGCTCCAGGCCCTGGGTGACGCCGTGCGCGAGCACCCGGGCGCGCTCGTCGCCGCGTTAGGCGCGACGTTCGACGACCAGAAGGTGTCGCTGCTCGTGGTGGTGAGCGACGACGCGCGAGGCCGTGGAGTGCGCGCGGATGAAGTGGTGCGCGAGCTTGCCGCGGTCGCGGGAGGGCGTGGCGGCGGCAAGCCGCACATGGCGCAAGCCGGGATCCCGGATGGCGGCCGCCTGCCGGATGCGCTGGCCGCCCTCGAGGGCGTGCTGCGGAACCACCTCGCCCGGGTCTCGTGACCGTCAGGGACTGGCTGGCGCATCGCGAGCCGTCCCCACCGCGCGTCCTGCGAGAGCGCGTCGAAGCGCTGGCGCTGGCGGTGCCGGAACGCGCCGGGGACCCGGCATCGACGCTGATTGACGCCGCGCAGGCCGCGTTGGCGCGATTGACGCACGGCGGGGCCGCGGACCGCGCCACGGCCCTCGACCTGCTGGCCGTGGACGCCCTCGTGACCTACGCCTTCGAGTGTGCGGCGTCCTCGCCCGAGTCGATCCCGGCGCTTTCTGCCCGCGCGATGTCGCGACTCTCCTCCGCGGCCCAGCCGTGATCGACATTCACACGCACCTGCTGCCGGGCGTGGACGACGGTTCGCCTAACGTGGACCACTCGGCCATGGTCATCGCGCGCCTGCATGCCGAAGGCGTGCGGGGCATCGTCTGCACGCCGCACCTGAACGCGTCGCGGGCGGGCGAAGCGCCGTTCGCGGAGCACGCAGCGCTCCTCGCGAACCAGCGCGAGCTGGTTCCCGAGGGACTGGATCTGCACTCAGGGTTCGAAATCATGCTGGACACCGGCAACTTCGACCTCAGTGACCCAAGGCTGGGACTGGCCCAATCGAAGGCACGGTTGGTTGAGTTTCCGCGGCGCGGCCTGCCACCACAGGCCACGGAGCAACTGATGCGCGTGCGATCGCAGGGTCTCGTTCCGGTTGTCGCACATCCGGAGCGCTACCAGGGATGCGACGTGGAGATGATCCAGACCTGGCGTGAGCTCGGCGCGGTGATCCAGTGTGACGTGATGGCGCTGCTCGGCGGCGGTCCGATGACCGAGTTTGCACGCGCGATGCTCGGCGCGGGTCTCGTTGACATCCTGGCGAGCGACAACCACGGCGACCGCCGCAGCCTCGCGATTGCGGTGATGTGGCTGGGTGAGCTTGGCGCGGACGCGCAGTGCCGGATGCTCACAACGGAGAATCCGGGGCTGCTGCTTGGTGGCACACGCCCGCGACCGGTGCCGCCGGTTTCTTTCCAGAAAGGGATGTTCGGTCGGCTCAAGGAGCTCATTTTCGGGTCTTCGAGCCGAAAGCCAGTGGACGAATTGCAATGAAAACTCCAGACACAACTGAAAGAGCAGGGAAGGTCGCCCGCGAACGCGCGGTGACGCGGCTGCGCGAACTCGCCCGGCTGGCAGAAGTCTCCGCGGAGGCGCTGCCTGACGAGATTGCGGCCGCGGCGGCGCTGGTGCGCGGTGTGCTCGCGAATGGCCGCACGCTGTTCTTCTGCGGCAATGGTGGGAGCGCGGCTGACGCCCAGCACATCGCAACGGAGTATGTCGTGCGTTACATGCGCAACCGGCGGGCCTTGCCCGCCATCGCGCTCACGACCGACACGTCAATCCTGACCGCCGCGGGAAATGACCTCGGTTTCGACCACATATTCTCGCGGCAGGTCGAGGCATTGGTCCGCGAGGGTGACCTGCTCGTGGTGCACTCCACGAGCGGGAATTCACCCAACGTGCTGCGCGCCGCCGAGGCGGCCCGCGCGCAGGGCGCGAAGGTACTGGTGCTCACGGCGCGCGACGGGGGAGCTTTGCGTCCGCTGGGCGATGTGGCCATTGTCGTCCCGACCGAGCGCACCGATCGCGCGCAGGAGCTACACCTCATGATCGAGCATATCATCTGCGAACTGGTGGAGAGTGATGCCTGACGAGTCATTGTTCGACCTGGCCGGGCGCCGCGCGCTCGTTACGGGAGGGTCCCGCGGAATTGGCGCGGCCACGGCGCGCCTGCTGGCGCGTTGTGGCGCGGATGTCGCGCTGACCTATCGCACGCGCCGCGCGGAAGCAGAAGCGGTTGCAAAAGACATCACCGCCCTCGGGCGGCGCGCCTCCGTGCATCGTGTGGAGCTGTCCACCAGGAGGAACGTGGACGCGACGATCGACGGGATAGCGCTGGCCTGGGACGGCCTGGACATCCTCATCGGCAACGCGGGGATCTGGCCATCCGACGAAGCCGCGGTGCGCGACATGCCTGACGAACGCTGGTCGCAGACGATGGCCGAAAATGTCGACGGCATGTTTTACTCGACTCGCGCGGCGCTGCGGGCGATGCGCGACGGCGGCCGAGTGGTGCTCGTGTCCAGTACCGCGGGGCAACGCGGCGAGTCGATGCACGCGGACTACGCGGCATCCAAGGGCGCCATGATCTCATTCGTGAAGTCGGTCGCCATCGAAGTGGCGCGCCGCGGCATTACCGTGAACAGCGTGGCCCCGGGCTGGGTCGACACCGAGATGTGTGCCGATCCTTTCGCCGGCGGGGGACGTGACCGGATCGCGCAGAATATTCCCGTGGGACGGATTGCCAGCGTCGACGACATCGCCGGTCCCATCGTGTTCCTGTGTACGAACGCCGCGCGGCACATCACCGGCGAGATCCTCAACGTGAACGGTGGGAGTGTATTGTGCGGCTGAACCCGCCCACACCGCTGCCTGACGAGAACTCCGGGTGAACGCGGGCGGCGTGGAGCGCCTGAACCCACCGCCAACCGTGCGCAAGATTGCCGCACGGCTGACCGAGGCCGGTTTCGAGACGTGGTGCGTCGGCGGTGCCGTGCGCGACGCACTGCTCGGACACGCCCATGCCGACTGGGACCTGGCCACCGCGGCGACACCCACGGAAGTGCGTTCGTTGTTCAGCCGCACCGTGCCCCATGGCATCGAGTTCGGTACCGTGGGCGTGCTGGACAAGCATGGCGTCATGCACGAGGTCACGACCTTCCGGCGCGACGTGCAGCATGACGGCCGGCACGCGGTGGTGGAGTACGGCGTGTCGCTGGACGATGACCTGGCGCGGCGAGATTTCACGATCAACGCGATCGCGTTTTCGCCGGCGACCGGTGAATTGCGGGATCCCTTTGGCGGCCAGGAAGACCTGAAGCGTCGCGTCGTTCGTGCCGTTGGCGATCCCTCCGCGAGAATGGTTGAGGATCGCCTTCGTGCCCTCCGCGCGTTTCGCTTTGCGGGCCGCTTCGAGTTCGAGATCGATCCGGCGACGTGGCAGTCGGTTGTGGAGTCGGCGCCGTTCCTGCCGCGGTTGTCGCGCGAACGGGTCAAGCAGGAGATCGAGAAGACGATGGGCCAGGTGCGCCGGCCATCACGATCGTTCGCCCTCTGGCGCAAGGCGGGAGCGTTCACGTCGTTGATACCGGAACTCGATGCGGTGCCCGATGCGGCGTTCAAGGCCGCGGATTTCATCGGCACGCCTGACGAGACTCGAAGACCCGAACTCGCACTGGCGCGATCGCAGAACCGCCTGACGACACTGTTCCTCGACCTGCGGCCCGCGGATGCACGGCGCGTCCTGGTCGGGTTGCGCGCATCGAACAGGGAGACCGATTCCGTTTCGCAGCTGGTTGAGTCCTGGCACCGAGTC
>DATMBT010000058.1:0-4534 GCA_035559475.1 Gemmatimonadaceae bacterium | reverse complement strand
ACAAACGCCCGGCACATCGTCATTCCGGGCGGAGGTCACGCGGAATCGAGCGCGTGCAAGACGCAGTTGATAGCGTTGTTCCTGGCGGTGCCTCGCGAGAAGCAGGACACGAGCTGCGTCAGTGAACTGGACTTTCCGCGGTTCGTTATCGAACGGTGAGGAATTGCAAATTGCAAAGTGCAAATTGCAGAATGCAGATTGAACTGCCGCCTCGTTCTGCAATCTGCAATCTGCAATTTGCAATCTGCAATCTGCAATTTCATTTCACCCCGATCGTTCCCTGCGCCAGCGGCAGAATGGAAGCGGGGTTCCAGACCAGTTGCCCGTTGTGCAGCCCATCGAAGGGCAGGGCGCAATACTCCGCGGAAGTGTTCACGAGGGTGGGCTTGAAGCCGTAGGTCGTGGATTTGTCGTTAGCGTCCGCGCCATTGCCGTTGTCCTCGACGCGGAACCAGACGTCGTCACCCACCTCGTGATTCGTGGTGAGGAATGCCGGATCCGTGGAGTTGTTCACGGTGACGACCCCTGCGATGCGCGCGCGGCCGGGGAAGTTCGAGTCGATCGTCACGCACGTCACGATGCCCTCGAACTCGACCAGGCCCGTTGCGCGCATCCGGCTCTGGGAGAAGTGGCCCGTGACCGAGCCATCGTCGCGCCGTATCGCGACAAACTGGAACTTGCCGTCGCCGAATTCGCCTGCTGGGTCGAAATCGACCACGCCGGCGCCCATCACCTGAACGACGACGGCAACGCCTTCATTCGCCGCCGCTGAAGTCGCGATGATCGGTGCGTTCAGCTCGCTGCTGGCGGAACAGGCGGCAAGCACCATCACACCGAGGACTACTCTCGAACTCGACATGAACATGATTCCTCCGTTTCGGTTTGCCTTTTGCCGCCGGATTGGTCCGGCGCTATACCGAAACGCTAGGACCGGGCGGGAGTCGAGTATTGCATCCCATTGGGAGACTTGAACCGGATTGCGGTGTGCCTCCGTCCCCTTGGCACGTTTCCCCGTGCTCGCGTCACCCCATCACTCCAGCGTCATCGATGGCGCGTTAGGTTGCACTCCACCGCGGAGTGCCGACATGCGCCAACGACCGGTCCCGGTCACCATGGGGAGTCCCTCGTTCCGTTCGCTGAGCACGGCGACGTGCCTCTTTACGGAAGCGCGGTTCAGCGCGGGCGACACGTTGCACCCGCATTCGCACGATCGACCGATCATGGCAGTCATGCTCGAGGGATCGTTCGACACAGCGATTGCAGGGAAGCGGTTTGAATGCACGCCCGGATGGTCGTGGACCGAACCGTGCGAGGAACGACACGCCAACTACATCGGCTGCCGCGGTGCGCGCGTCCTGGTGACGCAACCCGATCCGAACGCCACGGCGACCTTCGACTTCATCGGTCGATTGATCGAGGACGTGGCGCACGTGAGGGATCCGATCGTCGCACTCGACGCGCGCCGGATCCTGGCCGAGATGGATCGTGGCGACGAGTTGTCGCCGCTGGCCATCGACGCGCTCATGGTCGGCATGCTGGTTCGCGTCGCGCGCGGCGGACGTGCCGAACGGGCGCCGCGCCACCCTCCGCCCTGGCTGGGAACGGTCCGGGAGATCCTGAGTGAGGAGTTCCGAAGTCCACCGACACTGATGTCGTTATCGAGCGTCGCCGGTGTGACGCCCACGCATCTCTGCCACGCGTTCCGCACGCACACGGGAACGACAATCGGCCGCTTTGTCCGCTCAGCGCGCGCGGCGTGGGCCGCAGAGCAGCTGCGGAGCACCGACCATCCGCTTTCGGCGATCGCGACCGCCGCCGGGTATGCGGATCAGAGCCATTTCATCCGCGAGTGCCGGCGCCTGTTGGGAGCCCGCCCCTCAGACTACCGCCGGAGCAGCCGAAGTCGCGCGTAAGCCATCCGCGATGGGCGTCGGCTCGATACCTTATGGAGGTTCGAAACACCTCCTTATCGTGCGCGATGTCTGAAAACGGGACCTCAGTGGCTGGCGATGAAAAACCTGCGGCACTTGGCCGGGTGGTTGCGACCGAGCGGCGCCCCAATACGCCCCACGAGTTCCACTTCTGGACCGCGCTCGACTCGCCTGTTGGCATCGGTACGATTGTCCGGGTTGATGGCGCTCACCCGATCGACGGCCAGCTCCCGCACATCTACGGCGTCGTCACCGACGGCTTGAGCTACACGGACCTGCTCACACCGTTGCACGATGTCATCGGCGCGGATGGGAAGCCCGATCACGCGCGCGCGGCGGCCACCGAACGGCCGGAAATCCGGCTCTACACCGCGGCAGTCCTGCGCCAGTTCCCTGAGGAACCGCTGCAGCCAGTTCCAATGGGCGAAGTTTTTCTCGCGAATGCCGACGATGTCGCGTTGGCCCTCCGCATGGACTCGTACCTGCGCGCCGAATCCCGCACGGCAATTCCAGTTGGCGTGTATAAGGCGGGCGCCACGAACTCACCCATTTACCTGGACGCCGAGTTCCTCCTCGGTCCCGAGGCCGCGCACCTCAACATCACCGGCGTTTCCGGCCTGGCCACAAAAACCAGCGCCGTGGAATTCCTGCTGAAATCGATCTTCACGCATTTCCCCGAAAAGAAGGGATCCGTCGCGGCGTTGTGCTTCAACGTGAAGGGACCTGACCTCTGTTTCCTCGACAAGCCTGGACGACTCGAGGACAGCGATCGGGAGATGTACAAGCTGATGGGCATCGAGCCCAGGCCCTTCGAGAACGTCCACTATTACGCGCCGTACACCGCGCGCGGTCTCGCGCTCAACACGCTGCGCTCACATCCAGACCTGGTGGCGAACGTTTCGCCGCTCACGTGGGGATTGACCGACGTGCTGCGGTTTGCGCCGGTGCTGCTCAATCGCGACGACATCGACGCCAAGGCGGACGCGCTGATCGACTTCATCGGCGATCGCATCGTCGATCACGACTTCTCGGACGACAAACTCGCCAACGGAAAGCGATACCGGGTGCAATCCTTTGCCGACCTCGAGGAATGGTTCCGCGACGTGCTCGATTTCATGGAGGAACGCGGGAACGAGGCGTGGCGTACACACCACGTCGCCACGATCCGGAAAGTTCGAAATCGCTTGATCAACATCGCACAGCGATGCAAGGGACTCGTGACCGATGCGGGCGTCCGGTCCGACCTCCCCTGGGGCACCTTCCAGGACAAGGCGGTGTATGTGATCGACATCGCAAACCTGGAGGAGGACGCCCAGGACCTGGTATTCGCGCGGGTGGTTTCGCTCCTGAGGGAGCACCTCGAGCGGCGCTCGCTAGGCGTGAATCACCTCGTGGTTTTCGTGGATGAGCTGAACAAATACGCACCGTCAGACGGTCAGGACACGCACGTCCGCAGGATGTTGCTCGACATTTCCGAGCGCGGCCGGTACCTGGGGCTCGTGCTTTTTGGCGCACAGCAATTCCGGTCGCAGGTGCACAGGCGCGTTGTGGGGAATGCCGCTACTGCGCTTTTCGGCCGCATGGACGCGGACGAACTGGCAACGCCGGGGTATCAGGTTCTTGGACCGGCGACGCGCACCAAGCTCGCCACGCTCGACAAGGGACAATTGATGGTAAGGCACCCGCATTTCACGCAACCAATCTTCGTGCGATTCCCACGGCCGACGGTACTCTCCGGTCGCGAGGGTGCTGACCGCTACCCGCAGGCCGAAGAGCCGTCGCTGACCGAGGCGGTGTTGCGATCCCTGCGCGCGCTCGATTCGTCGATCCAGCTGAGCTTTGTCGAGGACGTCATTGCGCTCTACGAAGAGCACGAGGTCCTGCGTGCGCGTGACGCGACCGTGAAGACTCGCCCCCAGGACGTGAAGGCGTATTTCAAGGCGCAGTTCCGCCGCATCGTGCGCAGCGAACAAGCGCCGGCCCAGCGAGCCTCGCTTCGGGCCACACCGATCGACGATCCGTACGGGTAGCCGTTTGCCGAAGGCGAATCGCTGGTACTGCCTACTGTCCGGCGTGATCGCGTGCTTGATGGTCCCGGTCGAACAGGCGCTCGCGCAGGCGGGCAACGTGTTGCTGCAGGTACGACCTGGCGCCGGCGACACGATCCGCATCCGCCTGGACCAGACCGTTGAAATGACCGGACCTCCGGGCCCCGACGGGAAGCCCGTGGTGGAATCCGGCACGCTGGTGCTGCTCGCCTCCCTCTCGGTGGAATCCGTGGACGACGAAGGCGCCACGATTGTCAGCGTGACGGACTCGCTGCGGGTGAACTCGCCCCCGAATTCGGCGTCGAGCGCGGTGCTGGCCTGGGGTGCCATGGCTGCCAGTCGTGCCGTGCGGTTTCGCGTTGCGCCTAACGGCTCCGCCTATGTCCCGTCAGGTCGCGGCCGCGCACTGGCATCGCCGGTCACGGCCTCGATGCCCGCCACGTTGCCAATGCGTCCCATCGCCCCGGGGGCGAGCTGGAACAGCGTCCTGCAGGTGCCGCTGGCGAGTTCCGTGGACCCGAAAGGAACGGCCACGCTGGTGGCCACCTTCACCTT
>DATMBT010000057.1:0-4577 GCA_035559475.1 Gemmatimonadaceae bacterium | reverse complement strand
CGCGCATGCGACTGACGAGATCGCACTCAGTACGCATCCCCAGGAAGTCGCGAGGGGTCTGCAGAGCGCCATCGCGGAACGCCTGGAGAAGGCCGGTGTCAGCGTGATCGAGGCGCGGATCAGCCACCTCGCGTACGCGCCTGAAATCGCGTCGGCCATGTTGCGGCGCCAGCAGGCCAGCGCGATCATCGCGGCGCGGAGAAAGATCGTGGAAGGCGCGGTGGGGATGGTGGAGAATGCGCTCGAACTGATCTCGGAGAAGTCGATCGTCAAGCTCGATGATGAGCGTAAGGCGGCGATGGTGAGCAACCTGCTCGTCGTGTTGTGCTCGGATCGCGACGCGCAGCCGATCGTGAACACAGGGACGATCTACCAGTGACGCGGGAGCCGTACCGAGTGACCCTCGTTCCCAGTGGCGGCAGGCTCGCCCGGAACGAGGGTGTGGGGAGGTCGCAAAATGGCTGACCGCAAATCGTTCCTGCTCAGGATCGATCCTGAGCTCCTGGAGAAGGTGCAGCGCTGGGCCAATGACGACTTGCGCAGCCTGAACGGGCAGATCGAATTCCTGCTGCGTCGGGCCCTGCGCGAGACAGGTCGGGAAGTCGTTCGCGATGGCGGTGTCACCGCGCCAAGCGACGATACGGCGGACAAGTCAGGCAATCCTTCGTGAGGCATCGATGATCATC
Organism: Gemmatimonadaceae bacterium; assembly: GCA_035559475.1. Lineage (GTDB taxonomy): Bacteria > Gemmatimonadota > Gemmatimonadetes > Gemmatimonadales > Gemmatimonadaceae > JABWBJ01. The sequence continues at coordinate 3,891 of DATMBT010000057.1, read as the reverse complement.
GTTCCCCTACACACGTCGCGACAGGAAACCAGGCACTCGCGCGAGTTGAGCAGTCGAGTCGATGACGTGGTACGCGACTACCGGCGCGACAATCCCGACGTGACCGAATCAGACGTACGCACAGCGTTGATGCGGTCGGCCCCCACGGGCGACGCGCCCGACGTCGCGCGGCGCCGGCGAGCCGTTGGCGTCGGCATCGCGGCGGCGGCAGTGGGAGCCTTCACCGCAACCGCAAACGCTGGCGGGACCTTCAACCGCCCGACGTGGCTCCTGGTTTCTGGTATTGTCGCGGCGGTGGGCGCCGTCGCGTTCGTAGCTATACGCTGGGCCCGACGCGACTGACTGAGCTCGCCTGATCGGCAGCGTCGGCAACCAGAACATGAGCGGCCAGTGTCGCGCCGACCTGCTGCGTAGTCGAACCCACCTCGATGGTCAACGGGCCGTCAAAGGGCGCGCGGTTCGTGAGCGTCACTTCTGCTCCCGGTCGCAGCCCTAACGAGTCGAGGTAGCGCAACATCCCCGGGTCCTCGTCGCCCACGCGAACGACGCGGGTCCTCGTCCCCACTGCCGCATCGGCGAGCGTCACGTGCGGCGTCTCGTCGATGGTTCCCTCGCGCGTCGGGATCGGCGCACCGTGTGGATCGGTCTCGGGCTCGCCAATGGCGGCCGCCATGCGATCGATGAGCGTGTCGCTGGCCGCGTGCTCCAGGCGTTCGGCTTCCTCGTGGACCACGTCCCAGGGATAGCCGAGGGCCCGCACCAGGTACGCCTCGATGACGCGGTGGCGCCGGAGCGTGCGCAGTGCGGCGCGCCGCCCTGCACTCGTCAGGCGCACGCCGCGATACCGCTCGTATTCGACCAGTCCCTGGTCGGCGAGGCGCTGCACCATTCCACTCACCGACGCCGGCGCAATCGACAGCCGCTGGGCGATGTCGTTCGTCGCGGCCGCGTGACCATCGCGCTCGAACGCATAGATCGCCTTGAGGTAATCCTCGACCGGTGCCGTCAGCGGCTCGGGACGCGGCGCGCGTTTCGCGACCTTCTTCTTCCGTGCCGTCACGTGACCGCAGCCTTCGTTGGAGCGCGCACCAGCAGCACGGGCACCATCGACTTGTGGCGCACCTGGTTCGCCACGCTGCCGTGGATCACGTCGCCGATCAACTTGTGCCCGTGCGTAGCCATGGCAATGAGGTCACAGCGTTCACGCGCGGCCGTCGCGGTCACTTCCGTCGCCGGATCGCCGGTCGCCAGGATGGCTTCCGCGGGAACGCCGGCGGCCACAAACCCCGCGGCCACACGCTCGAGGTACTCGCGATCTTCTCGCATCTCTTCCGACTCGCGCAGGTCGAGCTGCTTGATGTTGCGGGCTGCCCATCCATCGGCGACGTGAATGAGGAGCACCGAGGCGCGGCACAGCTTCGCGAGTGGGCCGATGTGCTCCACGATGTGCGCGTCGGTGCCCGAGTTCTCGAGACAGACCAGGATGCGCTTGTACATCAGGACAGCCACCCGCCGATCGTCTGCACGAGAAGCCACGTGTTCAGTGCCGCGATCACCGCGGCGACGGAATACGCGAGCACCTTGAGCCAGCCGGGATTGACGAACGGCCCCATCTTCTTTGGATCTGATGTGAACATCACCAATGGGAAGACGGCAAATGACAGTTGCAGGCTGAGGAGGACCTGGCTCATGATCAGCAGCTTTGCGGTCCCGCTCGCGCCGTACAAAATGGCCACGATTGCGGCGGGCACAATGGCAATGGCGCGCGTAATCAGGCGTCGCAGCCAGGGCCGGATGCGGAGGTTCAGGAAGCCTTCCATCACGATCTGGCCGGCGAGCGTGCCGGTCAGCGTGGAATTCTGCCCCGAGGCGAGCAGCGCCAGCGCGAAGACCACGCTGGCCGCCCCGACGCCGAGCAGCGGTGTGAGCAGCTGATAGGCGTCCTGGATCTCGGCGACTTGTGTGTTGCCTGAGCGGAAGAACGTCGCCGCCGCGACGATGAGGATGGCCGCGTTGATGAAGAGCGCGAACGAAAGCGCGATGGTGGAGTCAATGAACGCGTAGCGAACCGCCTCGCGCTTTCCGTCAGTTGTCTGCTCGTATTTTCTCGTCTGCACGATTGATGAGTGCAGGTAGAGGTTGTGCGGCATGACGGTCGCGCCGAGGATGCCGATGGCGATGTACAACATCTCGGGATTGCGGATGATCTCGAGGTTGGGCACGAAGCCGCGGATGACGCCACCCAGCTCGGGTCGTGCGATGATAATCTCGAAGAGGAAACACAGACCGACCACCGCGACGAGCGAGATCACCAGCGCTTCCAGCACGCGGAATCCCTTGTTCTGCAGGTAGAGAACGATGAGGACGTCCAGAGCCGTGATCGCGACGCCCCAGGGGAGCGGGATGTCGAACAGCAGGTTGAGTGCGATTGCCGTGCCGATGACTTCAGCGAGGTCGCAGGCGGCAATCGCGATTTCGCAGAGCACCCAGAGCGCGAACCCGACCGGTTTCGAGTAGTGGTCCCTGCAGGCTTGTGCGAGATCCCGACCAGTGACAATGCCAAGCTTGGAGGAGAGACCCTGGAGCAGGACCGCCATGAGGTTCGAGATCAGGATGACGCTCAGCAGCGTGTATCCGAAGCGCGATCCCCCCGCCAGGTCGGTGGCCCAGTTCCCGGGATCCATGTATCCGACTGCCACGAGGTATCCCGGTCCGGCAAACGCGAGAATCTTCCGGAACCAGTGCTGATGGGCGACCGGTATGGTCCGGTAAACCTCAGCAAGGCTTGGAGTTACACGGGTGCGACGCCAGCCGGTTTCGGCCGGCTCCGGCTCCGTAACTGCGTCTCTGTCAGGGGCGGGCGCCGGCGCGGTCATAGGCGAGTGATCAGCGAATAGCGATCAGCGAGTACCGTGCAGCGATTAATGGAAGAATTCATTTTCCAGTTGACGAAACTGTAATTTAGGCTGCCCTAACATTATTCCTGCACAGGACGCGCTGCAAGGGCGGCACGTCACAGGCTCAAAGAGCGCTGATTCGCTCGGCGAGCTGCCGCAGGATGCGCTCAGTCATGCCCCACACGATGCGCTCGCCGACGAGGTAGCTGCTCACCTTCCAGTCCGCGCCGCGGACGTTCACGGTCGACTCATTGGTGACGGTCGGGTCCGCGAAAGTGCTCCACGGAGCCCAGAATGCATCGGCGAGTTCGTCGCTGATCTGGAGCGAAAACTCCGGGGGAGCGATCGCGACATAGGGCGTCACGATGATGGGCGGGAGTACGGGGGTTCGCGGACGCAGCTCATCGAGCGTGCCTAACACGAGACCCTCGGCCGACAGGTCGATGCCGGTTTCCTCGAGCGTCTCGCGAACCGCGGTGTCCTGCAGCGTGGCGTCGCTCGGATCGCGACGTCCACCGGGGAGTGCAACCTGCCCGCTCCATGGATCCCCGTCGCGCTGGGCCCGCAGGATCATCAGGACTTCGAGTACGCCGTGACTGGTGACTGGTGACTCGTAACTCGGCACTGCGTTCGCGGCCCGCAACACGATTGCAACTGCGGCACGAGCCGGATCCCCATCGTCCGACTCGAGCCGCCCCGGTCGAGCGCGCAGGTCCGCCGCGAGGAGTGGCAGGATTGGATGCGAGTCGAGCAGTGGATGACGCACAGAAGTCAGCGAGCAGCGATCAGGGATCAGGGATCAGGCGTCCACTTCACCGCCGGCTTCGACCCAGGCGCGGAACCCGCCGGCCATGGTGGCAGCATCCTGGTACCCCATCTCCCGCAAGGAGTCCGCGGCCAGCGCGGAACGATTCCCCGACGCGCAGTAGATGATGATCTTCCGGTCGCGCGTCGCATGCCGCTCGATGTTCTGCTCCAGCAGCCCACGGGGAAT
>DATMBT010000056.1:0-2413 GCA_035559475.1 Gemmatimonadaceae bacterium | reverse complement strand
GCTTCAGCATCAATGCGGTCTTCGTGACATCTCCCCCTCAGGTCCTCGCGAGACAGCACGCCATTTCGATTTCACGAGCTTCCGGTTCGTGACTGACTCGCTGCGGGCGCAGATTGTCGCACCTTCTCCGTAAGGCCCCACCATCAGGTCGCGGAGCGTTTGTCCAGGATTTGTCGCAGGGCCATGACCTGGCGGAGGTTCGACCAGATGGTCCTCAGGTTGTTTACCTTGGAACTTCCGTGCGTTCGGGGACGGACGTCCGTGGCCACGTTCACAATCCGGCACTCATCGCGCGCACATCGAATGATGAACTCGAGCAGCACGGCCCATCCACGACCCTGTGACTGCAACGTGTGCTTCGAAAGCAGGCTTCGCCGGAACATGAGGATTCCCTGGAAGCGGGGCATCCGTCCGAGCAGGATCCGGTACAGGGCTCGCTCTGCCAGGGAAAGGCCCTTCGACAACAACGCGCTGTCGCGGCGTGGAAGGTACCCGAGCACCATGTCGTAATCCTTCATTCGCGGGAGAAACTCACCGATGATGGAAGCCGGGAATTGGCCGTCGGCCGGGAAGAAGGTGACGTAGAGACCGCGCGCCTCAGTGAATCCGGTGCGATACACGCCACCCAGGCCACGATTCGGTTGGTGGTGAATTACGCGGATTTGCGCGTCCGCTTCCGCGAGTTTGTCGGCGACAACGCCGGTTCCGTCAGTGCTGCCGTCGTCTACCACCACAACCTCGGCATGAACGCCGATTCGTTCGATGGTCTCGATAATCTCCCGGCACGTTCGCTCCAGCGTGTCGACTTCGTTGTACGCCAGCACGACGACACTCAGCGTCGGCGGGTCAGTCACTGGCGCATCGACCGCATGAACGCGAGGAATCGCTCGTGCTCGATCGCAAAATTGCCTGTCACACGTGCTCCAGCGGGAACATCGCGCGTGACGACGGCACCCAGCGTGACGTTGGCTCCCGCCCCTAACGTCACTCCGTTCGACAGCACGGCCCCGGGGCCGACCCAGGCGTCGTCGCCAACGACGGTGCTTCCGTTGATGACCGCGTGCGCCCCAATGAGGCAGCGACGCCCGATGGTGACTTCGTGGGCAACGTAGACCAGGTCGTCAATCGTGGTGTTGTCACCAACGGTCGTTTCGCCGAAAAGGCCCCGGTCCACGCAACTGTTGGCATGGATGTCTACGCCCCGTCCGATGCGCACGGTTCCCGCATGGACAACGCGAACAACGTCGGTGCCGGCGCGAATCACCTGAAACCCCTCTGACCCGATCACCGTGCCGGCGCGGATAACACTTTCCGCCCCGATGGACACACCAGACAGGACAACGGCGTGGGGTCCGATCTCAACCTCGTCTTCAATCACGACGTCAGGCGCAATGAACGCGGTGGGATGCACTCGTGCGCTCGGGGCGATGGTGCGTTCGTGGCGTTTTGCGTAAAACGACGTGGCGGTCGCGAGATGATTGTGCAGCCGATAGAACGCCAGGCGCGGATCACCGACGACAGCCAGGCCGAGGCCTTGAGGTACCTGGTCCGCCACATCCGGCGCGGCGATGACGCAGGAGACGGCACCATTTCGCGCGACCACATCAGCGAAGTCTTCGCCGGCGAGGTACGTCAGCATACCCGGTCGATGGTGAGCGGCGAACCCGAGCGATGAAAACACGCCATCGCGCACGACGCGCAGCGACAGATCCGGCCCGATTTCGCTCAGCTTCATGGACGCACCGGCGTTGATGTTGCGCGGGCGACTGGCGACGCGATCGGAAGGTCCCGACAGACCACATCGACCGCGTCGTCAGGCGGAACACCTTGCAGTCGCAGGCGCGCGACCGCCTCACCGACGCGTAGACCTGCCGCGTGCAGCTGGATGACTGGCTTCGGTCCCAGCGCCGCGAATGTGCGGGACATCCGGCGCGGCGGCACTACCGGAGACGGCCACACGTGATGTCCGTTGGCGCGCAGGTGTTCATCATCCACGCCGCCGGCAAACTGAACTATCGTCGCGTCAGGCGCGAGGCGCGCCAGATCCAGGGTGGTGATCAGACCACTGGCTCCCACGATGACATCGTCCGATGCGTAGTCGGCTACGACGATCGCTTCGGCTCCCCGCACCGCCGCGAGGCTCGAGGAACGAGTCAAACGCCGATCAACCCGGACGACCGCTCCCGCACGCCGCAAACCCTTCGCAATTTCGGGAGCAAATCGATCCCGGCCCAACACGGTAACCCTGGTGCCGAGCACCTCAATTCCTGCCTCGAGCAGCATCTGCACGGCGAGGGGCCCGCTGTACGAGAACAGGGGCCATCCCGGTGTGCTCTCGTTCGTTCCCAGGACGGCAATGCCCCGTCGCGAGCAGGCGCTGACGTCCACATCGCCAGGCCTGACCTCCCAGGGC
>DATMBT010000055.1:0-6916 GCA_035559475.1 Gemmatimonadaceae bacterium | reverse complement strand
ATTGGTCCCATCCCGACGTTCTACCTGACCGCCGAGTTCGACCTCGAGCGCGCCGCCGAAATGCGTACCGCAATGGCGGAGCTCGGCGACGAATACAAGGTCTCGTTCAACGACATCATCATGAAGGCGGTGGCAACTGCGCTCGCCCAGCACCCGGAATGCAACGCCCACTGGTTAGGCGATCACATCCGATACTTCAATCGCGTTCACCTGGGCATGGCCGTGGCGGTGGAAGACGGCCTCATCACGCCGGTCATCTTCGATGCTGACCAGAAAGGACTCCGTGAGATCGCCCAGGAATCTCGGGAACTCGCGAAGCGCGCGCGCGATCGCAGGCTCAAGCCTGAGGAGTACACCGGCTCGACGTTCTCCGTCTCCAACCTCGGCATGTTCGGCATCGACCACTTCACGGCGATCATCAATCCGCCCGAGACCGGTATTCTCGCCATCGGCGGTATTGAGCAGCGGCCCGTGGTCGTGGAAGGCAACGTCGTGGTGCGCCGCAAGCTCCGTGTCACAATGAGTTGTGACCATCGTGTAATTGATGGCGCCTCGGGAGCCAAATTCCTTCAGACCTTGCGTCGCCTGCTGGAACTTCCGCTGCTTCTGGCGTACTGACGCGGCGATCTTCCGGACCGGGCAAGTTGCCGGTCCGGAGTCCTTTGAAACCCAACGGCGAGGCCGCTGAAGCCTTTGCCTTATCAGGAGTTACGCGATTCGCGGCTGAGCGTCTTTCCATCGTGCCCGGCTTCGGGCGCTCGGTGAAACGACCAGCCACGGCGCACTTACTCATGTGGATTAGCAGACAGCGTTCTCGTACCGGAACGTCTTTGCGCTCGTGGATCCTCGCGGCGGCCTCCGCGCTGCTTGCAGCGTGCTCGTCAGGCGACGGCCCCAACGATCCGCAACCGCTTCAGCTCGGGTCGCTCATCGTCACCGTCACGGGCCTCCCGAACGGCGCTCAGGCCGCCGTTACCGTTACCGGACCGAACAGCTTCTCACGCGTCGTCACAGTGACGGATACGCTCACCGGGCTGTCTGCCGGGACCTATGCCGTTGGCGTAGCCGATGTATCGCACCAGGGTTCGACCTATGCGGGATCGCCGGCGACGCAGAGCGTCACCGTCGCAGCCGGGACGAGTGCGAGTGCGCCCGCCGTGGTGTACGTCCTGGCCACTGGCTCGCTGTCAGTCACGTTAGGCGGGTTGCCCTCGTCCACTCCAGCCCAGGTCACGATCACGGGTCCGGACGGGTACAACAGGGCGATCACCGAAGCGACGACCCTCAACGGCCTCAAGCCTGGTGCCTATTCCGTCGAGGCGCGTGAGGTGCAGGCGGCCAACGCCCGGTACGCCGCCTCGCCAGGCACGCAACAGGTCAACATCGCTGCGTCCGCCACGCCGTCACAGGCCAGCGTGAACTACGCCATCGCCACCGGCTCCCTGCGAATTGACGTCGCCGGGCTGCCACAGGGTGCCAATGCCGCCCTCACCGTCACGGGGCCGTCGAACTATTCGGCGACGTTCAACGGCTCATCGACCATCGAAAACCTGACGCCGGGCACGTACGTCATCACAGCCGCACCCGTGACGTTGGGAGCCCTGTTCGTGCCTTCGCAGCCCCCCCAGCAGATCGTCGTTCCCGCGTCTGCCCAGGCCGTCCTCGTCAACGTGTTCTACGTGTCCGCGGGAACCGCCCTGACGGTACAGGTGAACGGGCTGCCGGGCACCGTTCCGGCCAATGTCACCGTGACTGGGCCTAACGGGTATTCGACCGTCGTCACCGCCACGCAACTGCTGACCGGTATTCCGGCAGGCTCGTACACGCTCACCGCGTCAGCCATCTCGGCGTCGTGCACCAGCTGGACACCCACTCCAGCCACGCAGAACATCAACGTCGTCGGCGGACTGGCGCACACCGCGTCGGTGACCTTCACGGGCGGCGCCAGCGGTGGGGTGAACCTCTGCATCGACGGCGCCTACATCACGCAGTCGGTGCAGACGTACGACAACGCGGTTCCCCTGGTGGCTGGCCGTAACGGCCTCCTGCGCGTGTTCGTGCGCGCCAGCGCTGCGAACTCGGCGCAACCGTCGGTGCGTGTGCGCTTCTACAACGGCAGCACCCTCGTCAACACGTCAATCATCAACGCCACGGTCGCATCGGTTCCGTTGACGATCGACGAGGCCACCCTCACCGCGTCGTGGAACGTGCAGGTCCCTGGGTCGCTGCTGCAGCCAGGGCTGTCCATGCTGGTGGATGTCGATCCGACCAACGCCGTGCCGGAAGGGAACGAGAACGACAACGTGCTGCCGGCCAGTGGCACCCCCGGGGCGCTGGACGTGCGCACGGTATCCCCCGTGCAGGTCAAGCTGGTGCCGGTCATCCAGACGGCCCGCGGCGACACCGGACGAGTCAACACCTCGAACCTGGCAAGCTTCATCAACCCGATGGAGCGGATGTTCCCGGTGACAACCATCGACGCCGACATCCGGGAACCTTACACCTACAGTGGAGCCGAACTCGGATCGGGTGGGGCCAACTGGAACCAGCTCCTCAATGAAATCAACGCCGCGCGCGTTGCCGAGGCGACGGGCCGTTCCTACTACGGTGTCGTGAGAGTGGGCTATACGTCGGGCGTCGCGGGACTGGGCTACGTCGGCCTCCCGGCGGCGATCGGATGGGATCATCAGCCCAGCGCCTACGACGTCATGGCCCACGAAATGGGGCACAACTTCGGCCGCTTGCACGCACCCTGCGGCGGACCGCAGGGTGTCGACAACCAGTTCCCCTACGCCGGCGGAACGATTGGCGTCTACGGATACGACATCTTCAGCAACCAGCTCAAGTTTCCTGTCCTGCGTGACCTGATGTCGTACTGCGACCCTCACTGGATCAGCGACTACAACTACAAGGCGATCCTCAACTTCCGGGCGACAAATCCCGGGTCAATGCGCGTAATCGCCGGATCCGGGCCAACCGGGCAGCGCGGTTTGCTGGTGTGGGGCCGCATTGACGGCGGACGCATGGTACTGGAGCCCGGCTTTGAAGTGGACGCTCCGGCCACACTCCCCGTTCGCGGCGGACCAAATCGACTGGAAGGTCTCGGGCCTGCGGGTGAAGTGCTCTTCTCATTCACGTTTGCCGGCGACCGCATCGCTGACTCGCCCGACGCCAACGACCAGACGTTCGCGTTTGTCGTGCCGCTGTCACAGCTTCGCGGCATCGAGCTCGCCCGCCTGCGCTTCTCGGCGCCTAACGGTCAGGTCGAGCAACGGAGCACTGGAGCCACCTCGGTTCCAACGGCACTGCGCACGGCAAGTGGTCGCGTTCGCGTGACATGGAACACGGGCGCATCGCGAGCGGCACTCATTCGCAACGCGCAGACCGGTGCGATCCTCTCCATCGCTCGTGGCGGGTCCGTCGACATCCACACCTCGAGCGATGATCTCGAGGTCACGCTCTCCGACGGCGTGAAGAGCATCCGCTCGAGAATCCGACCCCGCTAGTCGTCGCCTCAAGTCACGCCTCACGAGCACGCCTCACGAGCACGCCTCACGCTTCAAGCTTCAAGATTTCGGCTTACCGATCCCCGGCACCGGCTTCCCGAGGAACAACTCGATCGGTTGGCGCCCGCTGCTGTCCATGCGGTGCTCGTCCATCAGGTTGATCGCGCGCGTATGAGCCAGTGCATCGGCCGCCGGTACGCCCGACTGGATCAGGTACGCACCCCACAGGTGACTGGCACGCCACGCAACCGTGCAGTGCAGCAGCACCTTCCCTTCCGCGGCACGCAGCGTTTCGGTGAACTTCGCCAGGGCCGCCGGTGAATACGGAAACGTCGAGTCGCCGCGCACGGGAATGTAGACGTATTTCATTCCCAGCTCGGCGATGAGTTTCTCCTCGTCGAACCCGATACGCGCCATCTCGGGCGGCGTGCGCAGGTTCACGATTGTGGTGACGCCCTGCGCCTTCATCTCGCGCAACGCTCGCTCAGTCGGCTGGCCAGCGATGAAAAAGTCGTCACCCACCTTGGCGTAGCGGTCCTGGAACATGCCGGCCGGATCGAGCAGGACGGGTGCCGGCAGCGCACGCACGGAATCCTGCCTGACGAACTTCTGCGCTTCACCGGGGCGCGCCGCAAGCAAGGTCGCGCCAAGGGTGATCGCGATAGCAAGTGTACGAGTCATGGGAATTCCTCAGGAACGCAGTTGGGAGAACAGTGCCTGCTCGTGAATCCTACGGCGAGTGGTCGCCCGAAGTTGTCACGGAGTTGTGCTGGCCGCGTCACGCACCGGTGCGAACCCTATCGGGTACAACCCGTACGAGGCGTCTCGACGAGCGGACGCCGTCCGAGACGTACACATCGAAGTCCCGAGCGCGGGTCCGAACAACGGTCGAGGCGCCTCGAACGAAAGCGATGATCTGCCCATTTGCGCGGTCCCGCACCACGGCCAACCGTCCCGGACCGCTCAACCGGAACGCTACCTCGCCGTCACCCACGCTGGTTGCCTGCAGCTCGCCTGGTGGCGCGGCAACCACCGTTGGTGCCGACCACTCTGCTACCGAGCCGTCCGCCGACATCAGTCTCAGGGAAGCCAACGACGCCGCGACGGACGGGTCAATCGGAATTGCGAAGGCGAACTGCCGCAGGTCGCGACCCGGACCATCCGCGACCTGGTCACCCTCGAACGAATGGCTGAAGACGACCCGTCCGCTCTGGTCCCGCGCCTCGATCCGGTGTCGCCCGGGCGTCGGTGGAAGCGAGGCGCGCGTGTCGGCCATGAATGCCGGCTCGAGGACCGGTTTGCCGTCCACAATCTGCCCCCACACCACCAGCGCCGGACCCACTGAACCAGGAGCTGCCTGTCCGGCCTGGATGCGCCTCGCTGAAACGTTAGGCAGGGCCAGAGAACCGGCCGTCAGTGCCCGATAGTTGGCGATTCCGGTGTAGTTGTAGTCGCTGATCCAGCCGAAGCCGCAGTAACCCATCACGTCTGAAGTATTCGGTGGGAGCAGTGCGCCCGCGGCAAAATCGTAGCCATAAACGCCGATAACACCGCCGGGGTACGGATAGTTCGTGTCCGGCTCCGCGGGCCCGCCGCACGGGGCATGGTGTCGGCCAAAATTGTGGCCGAGTTCGTGGGCAACCACGCGGGACGCGTTGATTGGCTTGTCCCAAACCAGCGTGGCAAATCCCGGCGTGAACCCCAGTCCCACCTGGCCGGACGTATACGTCACGTCCACGACGCCCGTGTAATGATTGGCGCTTCCCTCGGCAATCCGCAGCGCGTTGATCTCGAGCAGGACCTGCACCCAACCCAGGCCATCAGAGGTCAACTCCGGCGCCGACGTCACGAACGTGGCATGGACGTCGGTATTGTAGTCGCGGATCGGCAGCACTTTCTGGGGAAACGCGAGGAACGTTCCCTTGTTCGACTCGGTCACGTTCCCGGTCCGGCCGTTCACCGACTGCTGCACGGGCACGAACGTCAGGTTGAGTGGTGGAGTCATCGTGACCGTCGGCAGGAGCGGGAGACCGTTCGAGGGGAAAATGTTGTCGCCCTCATTCGCCTCGGCGATCTCGCCGTCCGCGTCAACTTCGGCGAGGATCCGGAGACCGGGCTGGATGCGTGACGCGCCGATGACAGCGTTCCACGACGACGTGAGCGTTCCTTCCGCGACCTGGGTAGGAACGCTTGATGATGGCGCGCCGATCGTCAGCGTTTCAACGAGTGCGACCCCATTGTATAGCTGAACGCGTACCGTCGGTTGCGCGGAGTTGCTGGTGGTGGACTTCACGAACACCCTGAGCAGGCCGGGCAGCCCGCTGACCAGCGGTGCTTGCCCCGCGTAGTCCTGCACAGTCTGGGTGACGTACATCCCATCGATCGCGAGGTTGAACCCAGGTGGTGGGGGCGCGTCTTTGCGGGTGTAGTTGATCGAGGCCTGCGCGTGCGCCGGCGATGCACTCACGCCCACGGAGTTCGTGGCCGGGTTCGGGATATACACACCATCCGTCGCTTGAACGTCGCCCGCAGAGACCGTGTATGTGCCGGGGAACAAGCCATTCATGATCGTGGACGCCGTCAGGCTGCGAGTGAATCCCCCGGGACCGGACACCGAAATCGACGCACCCGTGCCGGAGGGCAAGCCGGATATGGTGACATCAAGCCCGCCCGTGATGAGCGTGTAGGTGAACGCGGTTTGTCGTGGGAGTTCCGATGCGGTGATCGCCAGAGTCCGGGCGAGTGGGGTCGCCGAGTAGACATCGCCCGTCGATGTAGTGACCGACGAGCTGCTGATCGAATAGACCCCGGGCACCAGTCCCGTCAGGGTCGTGGGCTCCGTAACGGTCCGCGAGAAGCCGTCAGGCCCGCTGATCGCGAGCGACGCCGGCGAGCCTGCCGGTAGTCCCGTTATCGCGATCTGCATCGCCCCGGTGGAGATGGAGTACACGACGGTGGCTGTCGCAGTCTCGTTGACCAGGACCACGGCTTCCTGCGTTGAGTAGTTCGGCGTGTAAAGGCCCGCGCTGGCGTTCACTGCCTGCGCCGTGATGGTGTATGTACCGACGGTGACCGACTCCAGGGTCTCCGTTGCGGTCAGGGTGCGCGCAAAGCCGGAACCCGGGGGGCCAGTGACGGTCACCGCGGCCTGGGAGCCGGCTGGCGCTCCGCTGATGTTGACCACGAGCGTGCCGGTCGCCGGAGCCGCTGGATCGTCTCCGCAGCCAAACAGGACCAGCAGGGCTGACAGGCAGGCCGTCGCCCGGAACGTCAAATGCCGCGTTAATCCGCGGCGAAAATCCAGCAGCATAGATGAAGCACCAATATGGATGCGGGAGCCTTTCAGAGGCATCGTCGGGCCTGTCTTCGCAGCCGTAGCGTGCCGCCTTTGGCCCCCGATAAGTTTCGCC
>DATMBT010000054.1:0-3924 GCA_035559475.1 Gemmatimonadaceae bacterium | reverse complement strand
CGACCGCCGCTGCCGGTCGCGTGGAACACCAGCACCTCGTAGCCCGCCGCCTCGAGCCGCGCGCGCGCAGCGGTGACGCACGGAGTCGTGACCCCGAACATCGTCGCCGCGATCAGCGGCCGGTCGGTCTCAGGCTTCACGTCCTGCGACACCATGCCGGCAATCGCCCCGGCCGCATTCGCCAGGATGCGCCGCGACAGCGGGTTCAGTCCGGCAATGTCCACGACCGAATACATCATCGTGATGTCCTTCACATCGACGTACGGCGCGGTGTTGCCTGACGCCATCGTAGAGACCATCACCTTTGGCACGCCGACCGGCAGTTCGCGCATTGCCGCGGTGATCATCGCGGTCCCGCCACCACCGCCAAGTCCCAGGATGCCGTCGAAACGCCCGGCGGCAAATGCCTCACGAGTGATTGCCCGCGCGCCGGCGAGCATGACGTCGATCGCATGACCGCGGTCCGCGCGCTCCCGCAGGACGGCCAGCGACGTTCCACCTCGTGAGGCGACTTCACTGGCGCTGATGTCAGGCGGGAACGACGGATCACCGACCGTTCCAAGGTCCATGACCAGCGTATTTACGCCACGCGCCTGGATCAGGTCGCGCACGAACGCGTACTCCGCGCCCTTCGTATCGAGCGTCCCGACCAGGAGGACGGTCTTCATCTCACGCTGGTGCGTCCGCGAACGTCATCGGCGTCCTGAGAGACCGCCACGGTTCCTCGAGGTGCACGTCGATCAATGCTGGTCCCTCGAACTTTGCGGGAGCCAGGATGGCCAGGAACACCAGCGTCTCGTTCCCCGCGTTGTAGGTGCCGTGCACCACGTCGGCCGGGATATGAGCGATGTCGCCCGGGCCGAGCAGGCGCTTTTCACGACCAACCCACTGTTCGGCACTGCCGGAAACCACGTAGATGATTTCCTCCATCGCCGGGTGGCGATGGAACTGGTGGGCGCGTCCGGGTGGCATGAGCACGCGCACCATCAACAGTTGTTCGGCAGCGGTCAGCCCCGGTCGGCTCAGCCATTCGTGCGGGCCCCATGGCGAAGGCTCGACCTGAAGCTCGGTGCTCGTGATGAACGTGTCAGGCATAAGGGAAAGTCAGTCGAAGACCAACGGCCAAAGACCAAAGACCAAAGCGGCTTTGTCTTGGACTTTGGTCTCTGGACTTGGACCTGGTCGCGGACTACTTCATGACCCCGGCGTTCTTCAACGCCTGCTGCACCGCCGGCAACTTCTCGCGCAGCACACGCTGCAGCTTGTCGTCCTGTTGCTTCAGAAGGGCGGGTAGCTCGGTCGCGACACGACGCTGATCCGGGTTCGGGTTGAATTGGCCCGTCAGGAGTTCGTTCATCGTGCCTAACCGCGCCTGAATGGTCTGCGTGGGTGGCGTAGGCGGTGGACCCTGGTCCTCGTCATCTGTTCCGCCGCCGCCAGCGCGACCTCCGGCGGCCCCGCCGGCGCGACCACCACGACCGGCACCCGCGGCACCGCCGCCTCCACCGGCACCGCCTCTCCCTGCGGCACCACCGAGTTGCGCGACTACTGAAGCGAGCTCCGTTTCCATCGCGGTGATCTGCTCCTTCGTTAACGCCGGCGTGGCCGATGACGAATCCGCGGCGCGCCGTGCCTCGGCGACCTGCCGCTGCGCCGTGTCGAGCCTGGCCTGTGTCTCACGCACTCCCGCCTGAAGGCGCGCAATCGTCAGGCGCGTCGCATTGAGCTGGCGAAGCTCGGCGTCGGTCAGGATCACCGCCGCGTCCCGCAGCAACGTGAATGGCTGCTCCATGACCGTGGCCGTCCCGCTGGCGGGAGTTATCGTCAGGCGAGCACGGTACGCGCCCGGAATCGCCACGAACGTAATCTCACCTCCGCCGCCCGCGCCTCGACCACCACCGCCACCGCCAGCGCCACCGCCACCGCCACCTCCGGCGCGACCGGTTGCCGGCGCGGTCACGGGACCAGTCAGCGGCGCACCGACACGCATGTCCCACACCGGCCGGTACAGGCCCGGCTGCCGGTTGAACGTGAGCTGCCTGACGACAGTGCCACTGCCATCCACCACTTCGAGCTTCGCCACTGCGTCAGTGGCGAGGGCATTCACCTGGTACGCAATCGTTGCGCCGGGCGCCGGGTTCTGTCCCGTGTATCCGCTGCTTCCCATGCCTGAGTTGCGCGAGCCGTCAGGCAGCATCAGGGTCGTGTTCTGGACCGGAAAGAGGTACGCGACCGTCGATGCCTTTGCGCGCGCCAGCTGTTCCAGCGGCGCCAGGTCATCGATGATGAAGATGCCACGTCCGTGCGAGCCGACGACAAGGTCGTTTTCACGCTCCTGGATGGCGAGGTCGTGGACCGGTACGGTCGGGATGCCGGAGCCGAGTCGAGTCCAGTGTGTGCCGCCGTCTGTGGTGAAGTAAGCCCCGTATTCCGTGCCGGCAAAAAGCAGGTTCCGTTCTCGATGGTGCTCGCGGACCACCTGCACCGATCCATCTGCCGGCAGGTCGCCGGTGATCGACGTCCACGTGCGGCCGTAGTCGTTGCTCCTGAGGATGTACGGCTTGAAGTCGTTGCTGCGATGTCCGTCCAGCGTGGCGTAGAGCGTCCCCTCGTTATGCCTCGAGAACGCCACGCGGCTCACGTAGGTCGTCTCGGGAACCGCCGGGAACTTCTCGGTGCGGGTCCAGGTCACGCCACCGTCTTTTGTGACCGCGACGACGCCGTCGTCGCTTCCAGTGGCAAGCAACCCGGATCGCACCGGCGACTCGTCGATGGTGCTGATGTTGCCGAATTCCGCCGTGCCCTCGTGCCTGCCTAACGCATTCGAATCGACTGCCGCACCGCGCATGGGCAACACGTCACGGTTGATGGCGCGCGTCAGGTCAGGGCTGATCGCCTGCCAGCTATCACCGCGGTCATCACTCCTGAACAGGTAGTTCGCGGCAAAATACAGCTGCCGCGCGGTGTGGCGGGACGGCAGAATCGGTGCGCTCCAGTTATACCGATGGCTTTCTCCTGGCTTGGCAACGGGCCGGATGCTCTTCGCCTGCCCCGTGCGGGCGTCGTACCGCGAAATGACGCCGCCTTGTGATTCCGAGTAAACAAAGTTGTGGTCCGTTGGATCGGCGACCGAGTAGAAACCGTCGCCGCCCACGAACCGCGACCAGTCGGCGTTCGATGTGCCGAATGTCGTGCGCGTCTGGTTAGGCGCGCCCCAGGCTGCGTTGTCCTGCAGGCCGCCGTAGACGTTGTAATACGGGCGGGCATCATCCACGGAGATGGCGTAGAACTGCGCCAACGGAATGCTCTCGACGTGGTCCCAGGTCTGGCCACGATCCCACGACAGGTACAACCCGCCGTCGGTGCCGAGGATCTGCTGCTCCGGTGATTCCGGGTTGATCCAGAGGGCATGGTGATCGGAGTGCGTGCCCGCGGCCGCGAATCCGACATACGTGCGGCCACCGTCCCAGCTTTGCTGCGAGCTCGGGGCCAAACGAATGACGTGATCTGGATCCGTTGGATCGCAGCGGATCTGGCCGTAGAACCACGCCGTGCTGTTCACGTTGTTCGTCTGCCGCCACGTGGCGCCCGCGTCATCGGTGCGGAACGTGCCGCCCGTGTTGCCCCGCGCATGGATGATCGCGTAGACCGTGTTCGGTCGCGACCTGCAGACGCTGAGACCAATCCGGCCGAGTTCCCCCGTCGGAAGACCCGAAGTCAGCTTCGTCCAGGTCTTCGCGCCGTCCGTGGTTTTCCAGATCGCGGTCTCGGGCCCGGCGGGCAGGAAGCTGTACGCGCGCCGCTCGCGCTGGTACGACGCCGCGTACAACACGTCGGGATTCAACGGGTCCATCACGACCTCGGTGAATCCCGTGAACTGGCTGATGGCCTTTGTGTTTGTCCAGGTGTTACCCCCGTCCGACG
>DATMBT010000053.1:0-4492 GCA_035559475.1 Gemmatimonadaceae bacterium | reverse complement strand
CTGCGCCGATTCGATCGAGCGCGTGATGAGCGGGTGCGTGAGGACCTCGCCGTCTTCGGCGCCCATGCGGTCCATCAGCTTCGCGATGCGCTCGGAACCGAAGAGGCGCATCAGGTCATCTTCGAGTGACAGGAAGAACTGAGACGCGCCCGGGTCGCCCTGGCGGCCTGCGCGACCGCGCAACTGGCGGTCGATGCGCCGGGACTCGTGCCGTTCGGAGCCGACGATGTGCAAGCCGCCGTCTTCCTCGACATCAACCAGCTTGCCGTCGAGGTCCTTCACCTGCGACGGCTTCGAGATCGTAACGCCGGCGCCGAGTTTGATGTCGGTGCCGCGGCCGGCCATGTTCGTCGCAATGGTAATGGCGGCCGGCTGGCCCGCGCCCGCCACGATTTCGGCTTCACGCTGGTGGTACTTCGCGTTCAGCACGTTATGCACGAGGCCCGCGCGCTTGAACATGCGCGACAGCGTCTCCGAGACGTCAACGCTCGCGGTACCCACCAGCACCGGATAGCCAAGGTCGTGGAGCCGGCGCACTTCCTCGACGATCGCGTTGTACTTCTCGCGCCGCGTCTTGAACACCAGGTCGTGACGGTCGTCGCGAACGATGTCCTTGTTCGTCGGGATGACCGACACTTCGAGCTTGTAGATCTGGTGGAACTCGGTCTCTTCCGTCTCGGCGGTACCGGTCATGCCCGCGAGCTTCTCGTACATGCGGAAGTAGTTCTGGATCGTGATGGTCGCGAGCGTCTGTGTCTCGCCCTTGACCTTCACGGCCTCCTTGGCTTCCACCGCCTGGTGCAGGCCTTCTGACCAGCGTCGGCCCGGCATGGTGCGGCCGGTGAACTCGTCAACGATGAGGACCTCGCCGTCCTGCACGACGTAGTTCACGTCCTTCTCGTACAGAGCGTGGGCACGCAGCAGCTGGTGCACGATGTGGAGCTTTTCGCTCTTCATCGCGTATTCCGCCTCGAGGGCGCGACGCCCGTCGATCTTCTCCTGCGGAGTCAGCGTGTCGTCGTGCTCGACCCGGTGAATCCCGGTCGAGATGTCCGGCAGGACGAACTGGTCGTGGTTCGACGGCGACATCGTGTCAACGCCGCGGTCGGTCAGGTGAACGCTGTGCCCTTTCTCGTCGAGGACATAGAAGAGGTCGTTCTCCAGGTCGCCGAATTGCTGCTTGGCGATGCCGAGTTTCCGGTCGGCCAGGTAGTCGAGCTCCATCCGCTGCACGAGCTGCTTGACGCCCTGCTCCTGCAACGCCTTCAGCAGTCGCTTGTTTTTCGGGCTTCCCAGCTGCGCCTTGTACAGGGCGACGCGTGCCTCGTCCTCTTTCTTCTCCGCCAGCAGGCGCTCACCTTCGGCCACCAGTGTATTCGCCACCTCGGTCTGCCGGCGGACGATCCGCTCGACCGACGCGTTATGCTCGGCGAACATCGCGTCATTTTCGTTGCCGACGGGGCCCGAGATGATGAGCGGCGTCCTCGCCTCGTCGATGAGCACCGAGTCCACTTCGTCGACGATGGCGTACCAGTGCTGGCGCTGCACACGCTGGTCCAGCGCGATGACCATGTTGTCGCGCAGGTAGTCGAAGCCGAACTCGTTGTTCGTGCCGTACGTGATGTCGGACTCGTACGCGGCGCGCCGTTCGGCGGTCCCCGGCTGTGTGTCGTCGAGGCAACCGACGGACAGGCCGAGGTACTGGTAGACGTGACCCATCCACTGCGAGTCGCGCCGGGCCAGGTACGAGTTCACCGTCACCAGGTGCGCGCCCTTCCCGGGCAGCGCGTTCAGGTACAGCGGCAGCGTCGCGACGAGCGTCTTGCCTTCACCGGTCGCCATCTCGGCGATGCGGCCGAGGTGCAACTGGACGCCGCCGATCAACTGGACATCGTAGTGCACCATGTCCCACGTCAGGTCGCGGCCCGTCACCGACACGGTCGTGCCTAACAAGCGACGCGCCGCCTCGCGGACCGTCGCAAAGGCCTCGGGCAGGAGTTCGTCGAGCGTATCGCGGATCACTTCGCGCAACTGTCCCTCGAGGCCACCACGCCCATCGGCGCCGCCGAGTTCCGCGTCCACCGCCTCGCGTTCCGCCGGGTCCTTGGCGACCCGCTTGCGTTCCTTCAGTTCGGTGATCTTGCGCTCGATGTCATCCGTGCGCTCGTGGATGATCGCGCGGAACCGTACCGTCTGTCCCTGAAGCTCGGCCTCCGACAGCGACTGCAGCCGCTCACCATGGCTGTTGATTTCGTCGACAATCGGCTGCACGCGTCTCCGTTCGCGATCGTGGCGCGACCCGAAGACCTTGTTGAGCAGCGTCTTCACCATGCCAGCCTCTATCGGTACAAGCCGTTGAATTCGATGTACTGCGCTACCGCGTCCGTCACGAAACCCCGGATGGACCTGCCCTGCCGCCTCCGATCCCGGATTTCGGTAGAGGACACGTCCACACGACGCGAGTCGAGCACGCGAGGTGTCGCCGCTGCCACTCCGCCAATGGCGCGAACTTTCCCGGTGACCAAACCGGCGGTCATGTCACCGTTCATTGTCTCGCCTGAACTGCGTGTCAGCACGACCAGGTGCGCCAGGCTGACCACCCGTGCCGCTTCCCGCCATTGGTCCAACAGGGCAAACGCGTCGACTCCGAGCAGGAAATAGCGCTCCGAATCGGGAAACCGTTGCGCGTACTCCTCGAGCGTGTCCACGGTGAAAGATAAGCCGGTACGCTCGATCTCGATCTTGTCGACACTGAATCGCGGGTCCCCTTCCGCCATGAGCTCCACCATGCGGAGCCGGTGTTCCGGGGCCGAAGACGGCTGGTGCTGCTTCAGGGGCTGTTGGGCAGCCGGAATGAAGATGAGGCGGTCAACGGGCAGGAGGTCGCAGGCATCCGAAGCCGCCAGCAGGTGCCCGACGTGGGGCGGGTCAAAGGTGCCGCCCATCAGGGCCAGCCCGCCCGCCCCCACGAGCTATTGAGGCCCGCGCACCACGGGCTTTTCGGCCGTCGGGGTGCATGTGGCGGCGACTTCACGGTCCTTGGGATACTTCTCCCTCAACGTCTTGCAGACGTCCGCCTTGTCGTCCTTGTACTTGATCGCCCCGTACGCCTCGGCCAGTCGAAGCAATGCGTCGCGCGACTTGGCGGTGTTGGGGTACTTGGTGACTACATCGCGCATGTAGATGATCGCGGAATCGTACGCCTTCCGCCGCATGTAGTGCATGCCACTCTCGTAGTCTTTCGTGGCAAACCACTCCTGCAGGATACCCAGCTGCTTCGACGCCGAGTCCTTCCACTCGCTGTCCGGATACAGCGCGAGCATCATCTCGTACGTAGCGGCTGCTTCTCCACCATACTGCGGGTCAAGCGTGGGCCGTCGCCACATGGTCTGGTACTCGTGCGCCGCACGGTACAACGCGTCGTCCGCCAGGGTGTCGGTGGCGAAGCTCTCGGCCAGGCGGGCGTACGACTGCGCACTCAGGAGGTGTTCCCCACGCGCCGAGTACGCCTGGGCGAGGTGGTAGTGTGCGGCAGGCAGGAGGGTGTCACGCGCCGGTAATTCCAGCGTGAGCTTCTCGAAGATCTGGACCGCGTGGTCCCACTTCTTCGTTTCCATCTGGTGCACGCCTGCGACGTACAGTGACTCGTTGTTCGGGTACTGTCGCAGGTTGAACGTCCTCATGCACGCAGTGAGCGCGACCAGAGAGGCACCAGCGACGAGCGCGTGCTTTGAAATGAGGGCCATGGCGGGTGGCAAAATACCCGTCTACTTAGACGTCGGGTCAGAGCGGAAGCGATTGCTATTTCAATGCTTCCGGCGAGCCGATAAAGCTAATGGGTCAGATCCGTTCGGTGGACTGGCCCGGGAGTCGCCCTACCCCAGAACCTTACGAAAGTAGTCGATGGTGCGCAGAACTCCGTCCCGGAGCGCCACCTGTGGCTCCCAGCCCAACATAGTGCGGGCCCGGGTGATATCAGGCTTCCGGACCTTCGGGTCGTCAGTCGGGAGGGGCCGGCTGACGATCGGGGACTTTGTACCCGTGAGCTCCACCACCAGGTCGGCCAGCTGCCGCACGGTGAATTCGTTGGGGTTACCAATGTTGGTCGGATCCGAATCGCCCTTCATGAAGAGTCGGTAGAGACCCTCGACCTCGTCGGCGACATAGCAGAACGACCGCGTCTGGCTCCCATCCCCGTAGATCGTTAGCGGTTCGCCCGTGAGCGCCTGGACAATAAAGTTCGAGACCACGCGTCCGTCGCGCGGACGCATCCTCGGACCATACGTGTTGAAGATGCGGACGATCCGGGTGTCGAGTCCATGGTGCGTGTGATACGCCATGGTGATCGCCTCGGCGAAGCGCTTGGCCTCGTCGTAGCAGCCGCGCGGGCCGACGGGGTTGACGTTCCCCCAATAGGCCTCGGGCTGGGGATGGACCTCGGGGTCGCCGTAGACCTCGGAGGTGGAGGCGAGGAAATAGCGCGCGCCCTTCT
>DATMBT010000052.1:0-20817 GCA_035559475.1 Gemmatimonadaceae bacterium | reverse complement strand
GCGCGCCGGAACGGGCAGATCCCAGTGGCACTCGACGCGATCAACAAAGTGCTGGCTATCAACCCGAAGTATCCGGGTGTGAACCTGCAGAAGGCCGCCATTTTCTCGGAGCAGGACAACGTCGACAGCCTGAAGGAAGCGCTGCGTGCCGCTGTTGCGGCGGGCGAAGACAAGGCAACGGCTGCCCAGATGATCCTCCCGAAGGGGAATGCCATGCTGCAAGCGTACCAGAAGGACACGGCGAAGACCGTCGAGCAGGGAGATAAGATTCTTGGCATCTTCGCGTTCGCAGACTCACTGAATCCGACCTCCACGTCAGGATTCCTGATGGCTGCGACTCAGGTGGTCATGGGTCAGCCACTTCTTACACGCGCTCAGGCGAACAAGAGCTGCGAGGACTCTCGTCGCATGAATGACATGCTGATCAGCGCGCAGCAGCTGATCCAGAAACATGGCCGGGACTTCGCCGCCGCAGCACCAGGGGTAATGCAGGGTGCCATGCAGATGCAGACGTACGCTGACCAGTACGTGAAGGCGTTCTGTAAACCAGCGGGCCGATCGCAGTAGGAGTGATGCTTTCCAAGTGAACCGCCGCCCCAACGGGCGGCGGTTCTTTTTTATGGTCGCAATTCTTACCCGCCCGTGGACTTTCCACATTGCTTTAAGCGGGCTGCACAACTCTCAATCTACCAAACACTTGACGCCCGGGCCGCCTCGACACTAGTATGACCGCGTTCGGTGACCCAATCTGCCGCTTTCCCAGCCTTTCACGCGCCGGTTCTCGCCCGCGAGGTCGCCCAGCTGCTCGGCAACGCTCGGCACGTTCTGGACTGTACGCTCGGAGGAGGCGGGCATGCCCTCGCACTCCTCTCACAGGGTGCTCGCGTCACCGGAATCGACCAGGACCCGTCAGCGATAGAAGCGGCTTCGCGGCAGCTCGAGTTGCAGCTCGGGGACGGCACCTTCAGGGCGGTTCGCGCCAACTTTTCTGAAATCGATGATCGCCCGGAATTCGAGGGCGAATCGTGGGACGGCATCCTGCTCGATCTCGGAGTGTCGTCGCACCAGATCGATGAACATGGTCGCGGATTCACCTTCAGGCCCGGCGCGCCGCTCGACATGCGCATGCGGCCTGACGCGGAAACCGATGCCGCGAGGGTGCTCAATGAAAGCGATGAGCACGAACTGATTCGCATCTTTCGCGAGTACGCCGACGAGCCACGCTCAGGTCGACTCGCGCGCGAGATCGTTCGCCGGCGCGCCACACGCCCAATGCTCACGAGCGATGACCTCGTTGGCGCGATCCGCGCCGTGCTGGGCCCGCGCAGTGGTCCGTCGCAGTTCGCGCCGCTGTTCCAGGCAGTGCGCATTGCCGTGAACGATGAACTGGGCGTGCTGCAACGCTCGCTCCCGAAGCTCCGCGATCGCCTGACGCCGGGCGGCGTCATTGCGGTCATCGCGTACCACTCGGGCGAAGACCGTCTCGTGAAGCACTCCTTTATCGAGTGGAGCGCGGCCTGCATCTGTCCACCACGGCAACCCGTCTGCACCTGTCGTGGGAAGCCGCTCGGCACGCTCGTCACGCGCAAGCCGGTGCGTCCGTCGCCGGCAGAGTCAGAGGAGAATCCCAGGGCCCGAAGCGCGCTGCTGCGCGCCTGGCGACGGGCGGCGTGATGGCAAAGCGCGCCGCACTCCGTGGTCGGACGACCATCGCCATCGGCCTCGCGGCCTTCCTGGTGGTGACCACCAGCGTGGTCTTCCGGCGCGCTCGTGGCAGCGCCGCCGCGCAGCGACTGGTCGAACTGGGTTCCCGGCTGGATGAGCTCCAGGCCCAGCGCACCCGTCTCGATGGTGAAGTCCGTCGCGCGTCGAGCCGGACGGAGCTTCAGTCGCGTGTCCAGCGGTTGGGCCTGCACGTCCCGAGTGACAGCCAGGTCATCGACCTTCAGGATCCCGTGAGGCGTTAGGCATGCTGCAGACGACTCGTCTTCGGATTGTCCAGGCGGTCCTGGTGGCCTTTGCGGTCGCCCTCGTCGGCCGCGCCGCGTGGGTGCAGCTCTGGCAGGGCGAGCGCTGGGAACGCCTCGCCAGGCGCCAGCACTACACCCGGAGCGCCGTGCCCGCTCCCCGCGGCGAAATCCTCGACGTTGCCGGCGTGCCGCTGGCGCAGAGTGAAGTACAGGTCCAGCTCAACATCGCTCCATACGAAGTGAAAGACCGGCGCCTCCTCGTGCGCGAACTGCGTCGACTCCATGTCGACGCGTCGACGTTGCGGCGCGCGACAGACTGGAAGCGAAAATGGGTGGAGATCCCGAAGGCATTCATGGCGTCCGACGTCGCCGTGGTGAGCGCGATGCCGGGCGTGCACGCCGTGCCATCACAGCAGCGCGACTATGTGCCACTCGACGGAATGCGTCGTATCGTCGGGCGCATCAAGGATGGGACAGGACAGGATGGACTCGAGCTCGTGCTTGACTCGTTGCTGCAGGGTGAGCGCGGCGCGACCCGGGCACTGAAAGACGCGCGCGGGCGGAAGTACGAATCGCTCGATGCCATGGAGCTGCCTCCGCGGCCAGGCCACTCGGTGACGTTGACCATCAGCTACGTCATGCAGGACATCTGCGATCGCGCGCTCGCAGACGCGGCGGAAAAGTTGAACATCAGCGGGGGCGACATCGTCGTCCTCGAGCCAACGCGTGGGGAGATCCGGTGTCTGGCCAGTCGTCGCTCGACGGGGCTGAGCACGAGCAGCATGGCACTGATCGAGCCGTTTGAACCGGGCTCCACGCTCAAGCCGTTCATTGCCGGACGCATGGTGGAAACCGAACGCGCCCGGATGGACGAGGTGATCGAGACGTACAACGGCATCTACAAAACGCCGTGCCGGACGCTCACGGATGTCCACAAGGCGGAGCGCCTGTCGCTGGCCGACGTCATCAAGTTCTCCAGCAACATCGGAATCGCCCGGTTTTCGGAGAGACTGTCACGACGGGAGTTGTACGAAACGCTCCGGGATTTCGGCTTTGGTGCGCCGACGGGTGTTTCGTATCCCTCCGAGGCCAGCGGAGTGCTCAGGGAACCAAAGCTCTGGAGTTGCTCGAGCCAGGCCTCGATGGCCATTGGCTACGAAGTTTCTGTGACCGCTGTCCAACTGGCCGCCGCATACGGGGCCATCGCAAACGACGGCCTGCTCCTCGTCCCGACGCTGGTGAAGTCGATCCGCGACGCCGATGGGGAAGTGGTGTACGAGCACCAGCCGCAGGTCGTGCGTCGCGTCCTCAAGCCGAAAACGGCGCGCATGCTTCGGGATGTGCTGGCGGGCGTGGTGGATAGCGGCACCGCGACCGACGCGAGTCTCGCGACGTTTGACCTCGGTGGGAAAAGCGGTACCGCCCGCCGCGTGTCAGGCGGCGGGTACAGGAACAACAGCTTCACGGCGACATTCGTAGCGCTGTTTCCAGCGCGGGATCCGCAATACGTGGTTCTGGTGAAACTCGACAATCCACAGGGCGCCTATTACGGCGGCAAGACGGCGGCGCCGGTGGCGAAGGCGGTGCTGCAGGCCGCGATTTCCGCGCGCGACGCGTCGCTCGATCGTGGTGACCTGGCGGCGCAGCGCGCTCGTTATGTGCCGCCCGACGCCGATGGCCCGCGACGTCACGAAGTCGTTGCGACTGGCCGGGCGGGTGCCGACAAGCCCGCGCCGCCGCCTCGTTATGCACTGGTGGACTCGACGCCGCTCACGCCCCCGGCGAGAGTCCGCTTCGACGTCGGCGCGGATTCGGCGTCGCAGCCGGAGCGGCTCCAGGTCACGATACCGGACGTGCGCGGGATGCCCGCGCGCGTCGCGGCGCGCGAGCTGCATCGCGCCGGCCTCCGGGTCTCGTTCGTGAGCGACGTGGGGTTCGAGGTCTCTCCGCCGCCGGGGACGCTGGTCGCCGGAGGGACACTGGTGCGGGTGGCGCGGCGGTGAACCCCTTTACCGCCCGCGTCATCGAGGACGCATTGTCGCGGAGCGGGGAATTGCGCTCGTCAGGCAGCGGGATGCCGGAAGTGTTCACCGACATCACGGATGACAGCCGGCGTGTCACCAGGGGCTCGCTGTTCGTCGCCGTGCGTGGCAGCACTTCCGATGGACACGACTACCTGGACGCCGCCGCGAGAGCCGGCGCGCTGGGAGCTGTGCTCGAGGATCCCTCACGCACCAGCCTGCCCGCGTTTGTCGTAGTCGATGGGCGCCGAGCCGCAGCGGTCGCGGCGCGCGCCGCCTTCGGCGAGCCCGCCGCGGAGCTGGCGATGGTTGGGGTGACGGGCACCAATGGAAAGACCACGACCGTCGGCCTGCTTCGACACCTGCTCCACGACGAGAGCACCCCCGCCGCCTCCATCGGGACACTCGGGGTCCTGCGTGGTAGCGAGGGAGAAGTTGTACCAGGCGGCAGCGGGCTGACGACTCCCGGCGTGGTGGAGCTGCAGCGCGTGCTTCGCCAGCTCGTCGATGATGGCATCAGTCGCGTTGCCATGGAGGTGTCGTCGCACAGCCTCGACCAGCGGCGCGTGGACGGCGTCACGTTCCGCGTCGGCGTGTTCACGAACATCACCCGTGACCACCTCGACTACCACCAGACCATGGAGGCGTACATCGCGGCAAAGGCGCGATTGGTTGAATACATCGCCGACGACGGCGTCGACGTGGTGAACGCCGATGATAAAGTCTGGGATGTGCTCCCCGTCAGGCGCCGTCGCGTGACCTTCAGCATGACATATCCGGCGGACGTCACGGCGACCGGCATCAGCTGGACGTCCCGCGGCAGCATCTGGACCTTGTCCGCCGGGAACCAGAGAGCTTCGGTAATGCTTCCGCTGCTCGGGGCGTTCAACGTTTCCAACGCGCTCGCCGCGGCGGCGGCGGCGTGGTCGCTCGGCGAACGTGTGGGCAGCATCGCGGAGCGACTCTCATCGTCGCCGCAGGTGCTTGGTCGTCTCGAACGACTGCTGGAGCGGCCCGCGGTCCTGCGCGACTACGCGCACACGCCAGACGCGCTGAGTCGGGCGATCGCAGCGGTACGACCGTTTGCCCGCGGACGACTGATCGTTGTTTTCGGCTGTGGTGGTGACCGCGATCGCGGCAAGCGACGGCAGATGGGCGCTATCGCCGAGGCGAAGGCCGATCACGTGATCCTCACCAGCGACAATCCGCGCACGGAAGACCCTGAGCGCATCCTCGATGACATCGAGGCGGGAATGCAGCGAACGAATCACGAACGGATCGAGGATCGGCGCGCCGCAATCGCGCGCGCCCTCGCCGTCGCACAGCCGAATGACCTGGTGTTGCTCGCGGGGAAGGGCCACGAGACCTACCAGGTCCGGGGCACGACGTCGCTGCCATTCGATGAGCGGGTCATCGTTCATGAACTGGCCGCGCCGCACTCGGTGATTCCGTCGTGATGGCGTGGACGCTGGACCGCGTCGGGCAGGCGCTGCGCGAGCAGCTGCAGCCGTCGGCGGTGCCGTCCGGCACTGGGCCGCTTGGCGGTGTCTCGACGGACACCAGGACGTTGGTGCGTGGGGACATCTTTGTGGCCCTCCGCGGCGAACGGTTCGATGGCCACGATTTCCTGC
Organism: Gemmatimonadaceae bacterium; assembly: GCA_035559475.1. Taxonomy (GTDB): domain Bacteria; phylum Gemmatimonadota; class Gemmatimonadetes; order Gemmatimonadales; family Gemmatimonadaceae; genus JABWBJ01. The sequence goes on along the minus strand of DATMBT010000052.1, from coordinate 15,195 downwards.
AACAGGCGGCGACCGGTGGAGCTGCGGTGCTCGTAGTCGACAATCCCGCGCGCGCGGTGGGCCTGGGGCTGCCGGTCTTCACCGTCCGGGACACCACGCACGCGCTTGGGGCGTTAGGCGCCTGGTGGCGCGCAACCTGGGGTGGAACCGTGGTTGCCGTGGCTGGTTCAAACGGCAAGACGACCACGAAGGAACTCATTCGGGCCGCCCTGGCGGGTGCCGTTGACGTGTACGCGACCACCGGAAACCTGAACAACCAGGTCGGTGTGCCGCTCACGCTCCTGCGGATGCCGTCTACGACAACCATCGCCGTGGTGGAGGTCGGAACCAGCGTTCCAGGCGAGGTCGAAATACTGCGGCGCATTGTCGCCCCGGACCTTTCGGTGGTGACGTCCATCGGCGAAGAGCACCTCGAGGGACTCGGATCGCTCGAGGGTGTGCTGAACGAGGAAGCGGCGATTTTTTCCGGCGTGGCCTCGGCGGTCGCTCCTGCGGCACAGCCGGAGATCGGGCGAGCGGCTCGCTCGCGCGCACGCGCTGTGATCGAGGCGGGGCTCGACGGCGGCGAGGTGAGACCGGACCAGTGGGGCATGACCAACGATGGCCGGGGGTGGGCCACGTTCGGGGATGTGCGCATCACCATGCAGGTTCCCGGCGCCCACAACCTGCGGAACGCCATGCTGGCCATGGCGGTCGCGCGCGCCTGCGGTGTGCCTGACGCGGTGGCTGCCGAGGGCATCTCGCGGGTGGAGCCGCTCGACATGCGCGGGCGCTGGATGACCACCGGCGAGCTCACGATCATCAACGACGCCTACAACGCCAACCCGGCCTCGATGCGGGAGGCCATCACGCTGCTCGACTCACTCGACGGAAGTCGCCCGCGCGTGCTGGTACTGGGAACGATGCGGGAGCTTGGCCCGCAGGCGCCGGCGCTGCATGCGGAGATCGCGGCCAGGGCACTCTCGTCAGGCGCCGCAATCGTGGCGGGCATTGGCGATTTTGTCGAACCGCTCTCGGCGCGGGACGATGCCCGCGCGCGTGTTGTGACCGCGACCGATGTACCGCAGTTGTGGGAGTTGTTAGCTTCGCGATTGCCGGGGAATGCTATCGTTATGCTGAAAGCGTCGCGCGGTGTGCGACTGGAACGCCTGGTGCCGTTGTTGGAGCAGTGGTCATCCCGGTAGTAGCCGTTCATCTGACATCCGCCATCCGCCATCCGACATCGTGTTACACTGGCTCCTCTCTCCGCTCCAGGATTCTTTCCCGATCCTGAGCTTGTTCAACTACCTCTCGTTCCGGGGCGCCGGGGCAGCGGTTACGGCGTTATTGCTGTCCTTTCTCGCCGGTCCGCCGATCATCCGGCGGCTGCGTGCGATGAAGGTCCAGCAGGGCGTGCGGCAGGGAACGCCCGATTCCCACAAGGGGAAGGCTTCCACGCCAACGATGGGAGGCCTCATCCTGCTGGCGGCAGGTATCGTGGCGGCGTTGTTGTGGACCCGACTGGACAATCCGTACGTCATCGTTGCGCTCATAGTGACGATCTGGATGGGTGGCATCGGATTCCTCGATGATTACCTGAAGCTGAAGCAGAAGCGCGAAGGTCGCGAGGTCGCGGGACTCGTCGAGCGATACAAGCTGGGGGGCCAGATCACCATAGGACTCATGGTGGGCATCCTCCTGTGGCAAGTCCCGCTGTCCTCCCTCCCGGGCGCGTCGACGACGGTGCCGTTCTTCAAGTACATCATCATCGTGCCAGCGTGGCACGCGGTTGAATTCCTGTACGTCGGCTGGGTGACGTTCATCCTGACTGGCGTCAGCAACTCGACAAACCTCACCGATGGTCTCGATGGCTTATCGGCGGGGCTCTGCGCGATCGCGCTGGTCACCTTTGGCCTGTTTGCTTACATCATGGGGCGCGTGGACGCGAGCACGTATCTACTGCTCTTCTACCTGCCGGGCGCCGGTGAACTCGCGGTGTTCTGCCTCGCGCTCGCGGGAGCCTGTACCGGCTTCCTCTGGTTCAACACCCATCCGGCGCAGGTCTTCATGGGCGATACCGGTGCACTGGCACTGGGTGGGGCGCTTGGCTCCATCGCCATTCTGCTGAAGTCGGAGTTCCTGCTGCTTTTCATTGGCGGGGTGTTTGCCGCTGAAACGTTTTCGGTCATCCTGCAGCGCTCGGTGTTCAAGTACCGGAAGAGGAAATACGGCGTCGAGTACGCGCGGACGCACCGGGTTTTCCTCAAGGCCCCACTGCATCATCATTTCGAGATGAAAGGTTGGCCCGAGCCGCAGGTTGTGGTGCGATTCTGGATTCTCGGGATCTTCTGCGCCTTCGTGGCTCTCACCACCCTCAAACTGCGATGATTCCCGACTCCTGGCGGAAGGGCGAGGTTGCGGTCGTAGGACTCGGACGGAGCGGAGACGCTGCGTCCCGCCTGCTTCGCGCCAGGCACGTCAAGGTGTACGCCTCTGACAGCGGGCGTACTGCTGACGTGGAAGCGGTGGCGAAAGCGCTGCGTGTCGCCGGAGTCGAAACGCAGGTTGGTGGCCACGACCTCGCCAGGATTGCGCGGGCGTCACTGGTCGTCACCAGCCCGGGAATCCCTTCTGACTCGCCGGTCCTCATGGCAGCGCACAGCGCTGGTGTGCCGGTCATCAGCGAAATGGAGCTGGCGCTCGCCGAGCTGCCGAACGTCAAGTACATCGCCGTCACGGGAACCAACGGGAAGACCACCGTCACATCGATCATTGGCCACCTGTTGCGCAACCTTGGCCTGGAGACGGAAGTCGCCGGGAACATTGGTCGGCCGCTGAGTGAAATCGCGCTGCACGAGCGCCCGCCGGCATGGATTGCCCTCGAGGTGTCTTCGTACCAGTTGCACGACACGCCGTCCATCGCGCCAGCCGTGGGTGTCCTGACGAACCTTACGCCCGATCACCTCGATCGATACCACGAGGTCGAATCGTATTACGCGGACAAGGCGCTTCTCTTCCGGAACGCGAACGCGAACTCGCACTGGATCGTGAATGCGGACGATGCCACCGCGCTGAAAATGGCGCGCACCGCTGACGGATACCTCATGAGGTTCAGCGGGGAAGGGCGCTTGAGCGATGCATTCTACGACCGACAGCACGGCACGCTCATCCTCCTCGACGAGCCGTTGCTCAGGCGCAATGAGCTTCCATTGCTGGGCGATCACAACGTCGGCAACGCGCTGGCGGCCGCGCTGGCCGTGGCGAGTGCGGATACCGCGCACACGTCGATCAACGCCAGGAAAAGGATTGCCGCCGCCTTGCGAACCGTGCCTCCCCTCGCACACCGGCTCGAGACGGTGTCCGACGCGGGCGGCGTGATGTGGGTGAACGATTCGAAGGCAACGAACGTGGCCGCGGCCAAGGTGGGCATTTCCGCGATGACGCGGCCAACGGTGTTGTTGATGGGCGGCCGTCACGCGGGCGAACCGTATACGGAGCTGGCTGACCCGATCCGGAAGCGCTGCAAGGCAGTCCTTGCGTATGGCGAGTCGGCGGACCTGATCCAGCACGATTTGAGTGGGGTGGTGCCGGTGTTGCGGCTGACTGGTCGATTCTCCGACGTGGTGGCTCGCGCGCGTGAGCTGGCTGTCCCTGGCGATTGCGTCCTGCTGTCGCCCGCCTGCAAGAGCTTCGACATGTTCACGGACTACGAGGATCGCGGGCGAACCTTCGCGAAACTCGTGCAGGAATCGGACGGTGGGAGATGACCTCGGTCGCGCTGGAGGCACGCACGCGATGGGCCATGAGCGTCGAGGCACGCGCGCTCGTGGTGCTCACGGCTGCACTCACCGTGTTCGGCCTCGCCTTCCTGTACAGCGCCAGCGCCATCGTGGCGATGCAGAACGACCACGCGAGCTGGTTCTTCGTGACTCGTCAGGCGATGGGGGTCTGCGTCGGCGTGATTGCGTTTGGCCTTGCCGCCAAGGTGGATGCCGAGCGGCTGCAGCGACTGGCATGGCCGCTGATGTTCCTGACCATCGCGCTGATGCTGATCACCGTGTTGCCGTTCACCACGTCGATCGCGCCGGTGCGCAACGGTTCGAGACGGTTCGTGCTTGGCGCGTCGCTCCAGCCGTCGGAACTCGGCAAGCTGGCGGTCGTCGTCTGGACGTCGATGATGGTGGTGAAGAAGGGCGACAAGATGCGGCGCCTGACGAAGGGATTGCTGCCCATCCTGCTCGTGACCGGCGTGCTCGACTTGCTGGCCATCCTGCAGCCCGACCTGTCGGTCGCGCTGATGTTCACGCTGACCATGGGCATCATCCTGTTCACCGCGGGCGCACGGATCGGCCACTTCGTGGTGCTCGGAGTGATCGCTACGCCGCTGGTCTGGGGGCAGCTCCTGCGCTTGCAGTACGCACTGGGCAGGCTGCTGACGTTTATCGGTGAAGAAGCCCTCAACAGCAACCTCCAGCTGAAGCAATCGCTGATTGCGGTCGGATCGGGCGGTTTCTGGGGCGAAGGATTCGGCCAGGGACGACAACAGTTCGGGTTCGTTCCGCTCGGCTACAACGATTTCATTGCGAGCACCGTCGGCGAGGAGTGGGGCTTTCTCGGTATGGTACTCCTGGTGGGCCTGTTTGCGTGTTATGCGTGGCTGGGGATGCGTATCGCGCGCCAGGCGCGCTCCCCGTTCCAGCAACTCGTGGCGGTTGGGCTCACGATTACCACGGTCATCACGGCGTTCGTGCATATCGGTGTGGTCATCGGCCTGCTTCCCACGACCGGACTCACGTTGCCGTTCGTTTCGTACGGGCGCTCGAACCTCCTCCTGTCATTCGTGATGACCGGCATCCTGGTGAACATCGGCAGCCGTCGTGAGCGCGTGATCGGTACCGGGGCGACAAACCCCCTTTCGGTGCCTGCTTAGGTGCAGGTGGTCTTCACGGGCGGTGGCACCGGCGGGCACCTGTATCCGGCACTGGCGATTGCCCGGACGCTCGTCAGGCTCAGGCCGGATGTCGCGCCGTTTTTTGTCGGGGCGCGCCGCGGGATCGAGCGCACGGTCCTTCCGGGGACGGAGTTCCCGCACCTGCTGCTCGACCTCCATCCCGTCTACCGGAGCGCCCCGTGGCGGAGCTGGCGCACTGTGGCCGGGCTGGCGACGTCGTGGGGCACGCTTGGAAAATCGTTAGGCGTGAGCCCGCCGGCGCTGGTGGTGGCGACCGGCGGGTACGCATCGTCGGCTACCCTGGCCTGGTGCGTGATGAAGGGATTGCCGTTCGTGCTCCAGGAGCAGAACAGCGTCCCGGGCCAGACGAACCGGTTCTTCAGCCGCTGGGCGCGCGAGGTCTACCTCGGCTATCCCGAGGCGGCAATGATGCTCGCCGGTCGCGGTCCGGCGCGCGCCGTGAACACGGGCAACCCGATTGAGCCGCCGCCGAACCCGCGTCCGCAGCGCGATGAGGCTCGCCGGCGATTCGGTATCCCGCCAGGCACTCGCGTGCTCCTGGTGTTCGGCGGGAGCCAGGGATCGGCGGCGCTCAATACACGCGTCGATGCCTGGATCGAGTCGGGTCTTCCCGACGGGCTTCACCTCGTATGGGCCACGGGACCGTCACACTTTCAGCGCCATGCGCACCGTGCATCGGGGCGCGTGACCGTGCGGGATTACCTGTCACCGATCGCTGATGCGTACGCCGTGGCGGACCTCGCGTTGACGCGCGCGGGAGCCATGACGACCGCCGAGCTGTGTGCCTGGGGAATTCCCGCGCTGTTGATTCCGTTGCCAACGGCTGCAGCGGATCACCAGACCGCCAATGCGCGAGCGCTCGCCGAAGCGGGTGCTGCGCTCTGGATACCGGAATCGGAAGCGAATGCCGCGCGCATCGACGCTGAGGTCCGGTCACTGCTCGGCACTGAGCAGAAGCTGCGGACACTCGCGGCTGGCGCGGCGGCACGCGCTCGCACGGGCGCCGCGCTCGACATCGCCACGCGCGTGGCCGCGTTGCTGCCCAAGGCGGTAACCCGATGACGCTCGTGGGCGATGGCGACACGCGCCCCGTGCACTTCATGGGCATCGCGGGTGCCGGCATGAGCGCACTCGCGGACCTGCTCCGACGCCGGGGCGTTACGGTTACCGGCTGTGACATGGTGCCTGACGCGGCCGCGGACATCGCGCGCGAGGGAATCGTCGTCCTCAACGGACATGACCCGGTTCACCTCGATGGGGCTCGCGCCGTCGTGGTCACTTCGGCGGTCCCGAAGGACCATCCGGAGCTGCTGCGGGCGCGCGAACTCGGCATTCCGGTCATCCGTCGCGCCGAGGCGTTAGGCGAGGCCGTTGCCGGCGGCACGCTGGTGGCCGTGGCGGGGACGCACGGGAAGACCACGACCACGGTGATGACCACCGAAGCGCTGGCGAGTGCGGGCAGGTCTCCGACGGGACTTGCCGGTGGGCGCGTGGCAGCGTGGCACGGCAACCTTCGCGCGGGCGACAACACGCTGTTCGTGGTGGAAGCCGACGAATACGACCGATCGTTCCTGGCGCTCAGTCCCACCATTGCCACCATTACCAACGTCGAGGCGGACCACCTCGACATCTACGCCGACCTGGCCGATATCCGGCGCGCGTTCGAGCAGTTCCTGGCACCCGCGCGCACCGTGGTGACCTGCGCTGATGATGCCGGCGCCCACTCATTGTCAGTGCCTGCGCAGGCCGAGCACCTGACCTATGGCATCGCGAACGAGTCGGCGCGAATCTCGGCGAATGAGATCCTCTCGGTCGAAGGGCGGCTTCACTTCCGTGTCCGGCTGGACGGCACGGATCTCGGCGAGCTCGCGCTGCAGGTTCCCGGCGTGCATAACGTGCGGAACGCCCTGGCCGCCATCGGGAGCGGCCTCTCGCTCGGGCTGACTCTCGAGTCGATGCGAGGGGGCCTCGAGCGCTTCGAGGGCGTCGAGCGCCGGTTCCAGCGGTTAGGCGCCGTGCGCGGCGTCCAGGTGGTGGACGACTACGCGCACCATCCAACAGAAATCATCGCGACGCTCGACGCAGCGAGGGCGGCGTTTCCGGGCCGGCGGTTGATCGCCGCGTTCCAGCCGCATCTTTTCACGCGCACGCGCGACTTTGCGGACGCGTTTGGCGCCGCGCTGGCGCGCGCCGACGTCGTCTTCCTGACGGAGATCTATCCGGCACGCGAGAAACCGATCCCCGGCGTAACGTCAGAGTTGGTGGCAGATGCAATGCGACGCGCGGGGCAGGCACCGAGGTGGCTTGGCGAACGCAGTGCGCTCGCTGACGCCATCGCTGGCGTTGCCGACGAGGGCGACGTGGTGCTGACGCTTGGCGCCGGCGATATCACGCAGACGGGAACGGAGTTGCTGCACCGACTGGGCGCGTCACAATGACGGACGAACACGACGACACCACAAGCACGCCGCGGCGGCCACGCTGGGGACGCCGGATCGGCGCAGTGGCCATCCTCCTCGCGCTCACCAGTCCACTCTGGGCGCGCCCGATCCTGTCACGCATGGACTTCTTCCGTGTGCGCCACATCGAAGTACGAGACGCGCGCTTTACTCCGCCGGACGAGATCCGTCGCCGGCTCGCCGTCGATACCACGTTTTCGATCTGGAACGACCTCGAGCCGCTGGAGAAACGCGTCGCCGAACATCGGCAGGTCAGTCGTGTCAGGATTGGCAGGCGATTCCCGTCCACGCTGGTGGTGAGTGTGGAGGAGCACCAACCTGTTGCGCTCGTGCCGGCGAAGAACGGGCTGCAGGCCTATGATGCCAGCGGGCGCGCGCTTCCCCTCGATCCAAGCAGGACACCCGTGGACGTTCCCGTGATCGCCCGCGCGGACACGGTGCTGCTGCGTTTCCTCGGGCAACTCCAGGCATCCCAGCGCGACCTGTTCGCACGCGTGAACGAGGCTCGACGCAGCGGTCGCGATGAACTGATCCTGGACCTGGTGAACTTTTCCGTGCGCATGCGAACCGATATCGGCGTGGAACGCCTCGCGCAGGTATCTTCTGTCGAGTCTAACCTTGCGGCGCGCCAATCGCGGCCCCGTGAGCTCGATTTCCGTTTCCGTGACCAGGTGATCGCGCGATTCCAATGACCCCAGAACGACTCGTCGCAGGACTCGACATCGGTTCCTCCAAGACCACGGCCATCATTGCCGAAGTGGTTGGGGAATTGCCTCGTCATCCCGGCATCAAGGTGCTCGGGGTCGGGCAGGCCCGTACGACGGGCCTCCGCCGCGGCGTCGTGGCCGACATCGAGGAGGCCACGCGCTCGATCAAGAAAGCGCTGACCGATGCCGAACGCATGTCGGGCGCCCGCGTCGACACGCTCTACACCGGGATTGCCGGCGAACACATGGAAGCGATGATCTCCAAGGGCATCGTCGTCGTGAGCGGCGAGGAGATTTCGCGGAGCGACATCGATCGCGTGAACGCGGTGGCTCGCACGCGTGACATTCCCCAGGACCGCGAACTGCTCCACGCGATTCCGCAGGAGTACACCGTCGATCGCCAGGAAGGAATTCGTGAACCGGTGGGCATGGTCGGCACGCGCCTCGAGACGGAGATGTACCTCGTCACGATTGGCAGCGGGCCGGCGTCGAACCTGCGTCGCGCGGTGGAACGTGCCGGCTACAAGGTCCAGGAACTCGTCCTCGAACCACTCGCCAGCGCCCTCGCTGTGCTTACCGAAGAGGAAAAGGAACTGGGGGTCGGCCTCATCGAGATGGGCGCGGGATCAACTGATGTGGCGGTGTTCCACGAGGGGAAGATCAGGCACCTCGCCGCGATTGCGTACGGCGGCAACAACGTCACGAACGACATCGTGCATGGCCTGGGCCTCACGCAGGCCGACGCCGAACGCGTGAAGGAGCGTCACGGATGCGCGTACGAGCCCATGGTCGATCGTAATGACATGATTGCGTTGCCGAGTACTGCCGCACAGGGAGATCGGCAGATTTCGCGTGACCTGCTGGCGCACATCATCCACCAGCGCATGGACGAGATCTTCGACCTGGTGCTGCGCGACATCCAGGGGTCCGGCTACCTGGGCAAGCTCTCGTCAGGCATCGTGCTGACGGGTGGTGCGTCAGCGTTGCCAGGCATGGCGGAACTCGCCGCCGACCTTTTCGGAACCGCGGTGCGCGTAGCGATCCCGCGTGAGAACATCATCGGGTTGAATGATGCGGTCGAAGCGCCGCGCTTTTCGACGGCGGTGGGCCTGACCCAATACGGCGCGAACCGTTTTGCCATTGGCGCCGGCGCTCCTTCATCGAAGAAGGGGCCGATGCTGAACGCGCCCGGAATGGAGAAGCTGGCGCAGCGGGTGAAGATCTGGTTGCAGGACTTCTTCTAAGGGTGCAAAGGGTGCGCAGGGTGCGGAGGGTGAACAAGCGCGACGCACCTTACGCACCCTACGCACCCTGGGCACCCTACGCACCCTTTGCACCCTTTGCACCCTTCTTTTCCAGCGCCCTTCTCAGCCCTCGTAGCATCAGGCGCATCTGGACAAGGTGTTCTTCTACCGTTGTAAGGTCCTCGGTTGTCACGAGTGAGAGTGCCTGGCACACGGTGCAAAGCGCCTCCACCTCGAGCAGTGAACCGCGCGCGACTGAGAGATGGTTTAAGTACTCGCCCCTCGTCGCGCGGCCGTATCCTTCGGCGATGTTCACGTTGATGGACACCGCGGCCCGGCGAAGCTGAGATGTGAGCCCGAAGCGCTCGTCCGGCGGAAGGATTCGAGTTAGGCGGTAGATGTCCGTGACGAGAATGAGTGAGCGCTTCCAGACGTGGAGTTCCTTGTAGGAGCGGAGCATAGACACTCCGAAGAGGATGTCCCCAAGCTCGGCGCGAGCGTCACCGCAGCGTCACCAGACCTGTGCGCCCATGCCCCTTTGCACCCATTGCACCCCATGCACCCCGCGCACCCTTGCGGGGACCCCTCACAGTTCTGAGTAAAAAGTTTCCATGTGGAAAACTTTTTTGGCTCGCAACCACTTGTGGCTCTTTCACTAAGCCAAGAAGTCAACATGGCCTTTGTGCAGAAACGACGTATATTGCCTGCCGTCGTACGGGCGGTTGAGATGGCCTGACGGCCGGTCGCGTGGTGGCAGGCGGGCGCGCGATGGGCAGTCGCGCCGGCTCGATTTGCCCGCTTGGGCCCATCCTCCAAGCATTGGAGCCACGCGCGCATGATCTTCGAGTTCGAAGAGACCCCTCCCCAGAACGCCCGGATGAAGGTTGTTGGTGTCGGTGGCGGCGGCGGGAATGCGGTCAACCGCATGATCGACGAACACCTGGAAAGCGTGGAGTTCATCTCGATCAACACCGACTCTCAGGCACTGCTCTCCTCGAAGTCGGACGTGAAGATCCAGATCGGGAAGAAGCTCACGCGAGGACTAGGCGCGGGGGCGCGACCTGAAATCGGTCGTCAGGCCATCGAGGAGAATCGCGACGAAGTCGCGCGCACACTCGCCGGCGCGGACCTCGTCTTCGTCACCTGCGGCATGGGTGGCGGCACCGGCACCGGGGCGGCGCCTATCATTGCGGAGCTGGGCAAGGCAGCGGGCGCGCTCACCGTCGCCATCGTCACCAAGCCGTTCCTGTTCGAGGGGCGCAAGCGCATGCGCCAGGCGGAGCAGGGCATCGTCGAGCTGCGCCAGCACGTGGACACGATGATCGTCGTGCCTAACGAGCGTCTCCTGGCGGTCGTGGGCAAGGGCATCCCGTTCCAGGACGCGCTGAAGAAAGCCGACGAGGTCCTGCTGCACGCGACGCAGGGCATCTCGACGCTCATCTCACGCACCGGCCTGGTCAACGTCGATTTCGCTGACGTTCGCACGGTGATGCAGAATGGCGGATCCGCCCTGATGGGTACCGGCATCGGCCGTGGCGAAAACCGGGCGATGGAAGCGGCTCAGCAGGCTATTTCCAGCCCGCTCCTGGACAATATTTCAGTGGCCGGGTCGACCGGGGTGCTCCTCAACATCACGGGCGGCACCGACCTGACCCTGGGCGAAGTGACCCAGATCTCAGAAATCGTGCACGATGCGGTCGGAGATGAGGCCGAAATCATCTTCGGCGCGGTCAACGAACCGGCCATGCAGGGTGAGATCCGCGTCACCGTGATTGCCACGGGTTTCGATCGTCAAATCGATGTAGGACTGGCCGGGACATCCCGAGTGCCAATCCAGTCAGCGGCGGCACCACGAAACGTGATTCCAATAACGCAGCGGACCCCTGCCCGGGTAGTGGCAGCACCCCGGACGGTAGTTCCACTTGCTGACGGACCCTCACGTCGCGTAATTCCGCCCTCTACGCCGGCTCAGCGGGCGGAGCCGGAACTGACTGACATGGATATCCCGACCTTCATTCGGAGGCAGATGGATTGAAACCGTGGGCCGCTCGTCTCATCACCTATGGCATTTCCGGAGGCTTGGCGGCCCTGGCAATTGCATTCATGCGTCCGTTACCGGAGCGGAAGCCGCTGGCTGACGTAGCCGGCATTGCGAGCTCCTGGCAGGAACGGGTCGATTCTGTCGCACGTGGCGAAACGATTGGGAAGGTCCTGGAGCGCGGCGGGGTTTCCGGCCTGCACATGATCCAGGCCCTCAATGCCGCCACCTCCACGAAAGCGCTGAACCCGAAAAACGTGCGCAGCGGGATGCGCATCTCGTTCGGCGCGCTGCCCGAAGATTCGGTCCCACGACAGGTCTCCTTCCACGTCTCCATCGACCGCGTCCTTCGCATTGTCCGCGGGGACTCCGGCTGGACGGCACGTGTCGATTCGATCCCGTGGACGACCGACACACTGGTCGTCCGTGGTGAAATCACGAACAACCTCTATGAAGGAATTGACGCCGCGCACACGAACCTGACGTCGGAAACCCGCCGTGAGCTCGCCTGGTCGGTTGCGGACATCTTCGAGTTCCGCATCGACATGAATCGCGACGTTCAGGAAGGCGACGCCTTTACGGTGCTGGTCGAACGGCGCCAACTGCCCACGGGTGTCATGCGCCTCGGCAACGTACTCGCCGCGACGTTCACAAACGGCGGTACGACGATCGAAGCGATTCGCCACCAGGTGAACGGCATCCCGAAGTACTACGATCAGAATGGGAAGTCGCTGGCCGCGAACTTCCTGCTGGCGCCACTCGAGTTCCGCCGCATCTCGAGCAGTTTTGGTGGGCGACGCCACCCCGTGCTGGGCATCTTCCGCCGCCATCAAGGCACTGACTACGCGGCCGGTTCAGGTACGCAGGTCCGCTCCATCGGTGACGGCATGGTCATCGCGGCTGGCGTTCGGGGTGGCTACGGCAACGTCATCGACGTGCGCCATTCGAACGGGATCGTGACCCGATACGGCCACCTCCGCGGATTCGCCAAGGGCGTTCGTTCCGGCACGCGCGTGGCGATGGGCCAGACGATCGGCTACGTCGGGATGACCGGCCTCGCGACCGGACCGCATCTCCACTTCGAGGTGCTGGTAAACGGTGTGGCCAAGAATCCGCGCACGGCGCTTCAGGCGAAGGCTGGTCCTCCGCTTCCGGCGACGGAGCGCTCGGGGTTCGACGCCCTGCGGCTTCGCTACCTCGCCATGATCGACCAGCAGGGACAACGAGTCGCACTGAACGTCAACTGACGCGACTGTAGCACCGCCGCTTCTCCAGCGGCCCAGCGCGGGTTGTGAGTACCCGGCGCTACTTTTCCCTGATGTTCATCTGGATCGTCGCGTTCATCGCCGGCGTGGCCGCCGTCGTCTTCGTTTATGGCCTGAAACCAGGTACGGGGCCGGCTCTTGTGTCCGCGGCACTGCGCCTGGTTGCGGTCACGGGTATCGTTGCCCTCATCCTCAATGCAGCGCTCGGGGTGGCGAAGCCTGCGCCGGCGCTCGTGGCTATCGACGTGTCGGCGAGCTGGAAACGCGACGGCGATTCGACGCGCTTTCACTCCGCGCTCGAGCGTGCGCGTGGTGACGCCGACGAACCGCTGCTCCTGTTCGGCGACTCGCTTCGTGCCGACGTCGGAGACACCGGAGAGACGGGCGAGATCGCACCCACGGACGACGCGTCACGCGTGCGTCCCGCGGTTGACCGCGCGATGGCGGAGGGTCGGCCGCTCCGCGTCTATACGGATGGAGAACTGGACGACGCCGAGTCACTGGGGCAGTTGGTTGGCGGGTCGAGCGTCGTCGTCGTGCGTCCCCAGGACGGCGCTGATGTCGCGATAACCGAGTTACGGGTCGCGCGCGCCACCGTGGTCGGAGACACCCTCGATGTAGACGTCGCGCTCACGGCGTCGGCGCAGGGAGGCCCGGCTTCGCGCCTGACGCTGAGCCTGGGGGACCGGGTGGTATCCACGGTCCCGGTCGATTCGGTGGGCGCATATGGCGAACGGGTGGTCCGGAGCCGCGTGCCCGTGCCTAACGTGACCGGAGCGCTGGTGCTGAATGCCGTGCTGGCGGCCCCCGGTGACCAGACCGTGGCGAACGACTCGCTCTCGGTTGCGGTTGACGTGATGCCGGGCGCCGGCGCCGTCATCGTGTCCACCGCGCCCGACTATGACGCGCGCGAAATCGCCGCGGTCCTGCGTGGAACGGTGCTGCTGCCAACGCGCGGGTTCTATCGCGTGGCGCCCGGGCGCTGGCGTGAAGAGGGATCCCTTGGTGACGTGACCGAGGTTGAGGTGCAGAAAGCCGCTCGTGAGGCACCGCTCCTGATCCTGCATGGCGACACGGCGGTGTTCGGGGAGCCGCGCTCCATTGCGCGGGGCTCGCTGCTGCTCGTCGCGCCGCCATCGGGTCCGGCCGAAGAATGGTATGCCACCGGCGCACCGGCATCCCCGATGGCGACCGCCCTCGCCGGGTCGCCGTGGGACAGCCTGCCTCCCCTCGAGGTCTCGCCGATCATCGGCACCGGGACGTTTGAAATCCTCGAGACCCGCCGCGCGCGGCGCCTCGAGCGCCGAACAGCGGCTATCGGTTGGGAACGGCCGAAGCGGACGGTACTCGTTCCGGCCGCCGGATTCTGGCGTTGGCGTTTTCGCGGCGGTGCGCCCGCAGCGGCGCACTCCGCGTTCTGGGGCAGCATCATTGACTGGCTGGCCGCCGAGCGCGCGGACAACCGTGCCGCCAGCCCGGCGGATGGGGCGGTGCGCGAGGGTCAGCCGATCCGGTGGCGGCGTGGGTCGCCGGCCGACACGGTCGTCTCTGTCGCACTCGTCAGGCGCGGCACCAGCGCCACGGACTCGGTGACGCTCCGGTTTCCGTCGGGTTCGCTGTTCACCGAAATGCCCGCGCGGTCCGCGGGCGTGTACGACATCACGACGAAGGGTGGTTCCTCCGTGCTGGTCGTGAACGCATCGGCCGAGGTGTTGCCGCGCCGGCCAACGGTGGTCGAAGGCGACATCGGCACCGGGGAAGCGCTCCGCGACGCGCCGCGACTCCGTGGCATCGGCTGGATCTTCGCCATCGTGATTCTCTCGTTATGCGCCGAGTGGACCTTGCGGCGGAGGTTGGGACTGCGGTGATGGCGATGGGTGTGGGGGGCTATGCCTCTTCTTCGTAAAGCCGGTGACACGCCGCAGCGCTCCTTGTGGCAACGTATCAAGGACATCGCGCTCGCCGACATCAACGTGGTGGCCCGGGGCGGCGTCAAAGCCGGGTCGATCGACAGCCTCGAGGAACTGCTGCTCGAGGCGGACTTCGGCGTGCCGGTCACGTTACGTCTCGTTGATGAAGTGAAACGCCTGGCGACGCGCGGCACCGTAAAGACGGAAACCGAGTTTCACGACGCGCTGCGGAGTGCCATCGCGACGTCACTGCAGTCCGGCACGTCGGATCCCGGCCTCAACGTCGGCAAGGAACCCCCGACTATCATCGTCGTGATCGGCGTCAACGGGGCGGGGAAGACCACGTTCATTGGCAAACTCGCGTGGCGGCTCCGCGGCCAGGGTCACCGCGTGGTGGTTGCGGCGGCCGATACGTTTCGCGCCGGCGCGATCGACCAGCTTCGCGTCTGGGCAACTCGTGTTGGGGCGGACTTCATCGCCGGCCAGCCCGGCAGTGATCCGGCAGCGGTGGCGTTCGACGCGATCGACGCAGCAACAACGCGTGGTGCGGACGTCGTCATTGTCGATACCGCCGGGCGGCTACACACCAGCGACAACCTGATGGATGAGCTGAAGAAGGTG